>JBGOXV010000034.1:0-11113 GCA_041479325.1 Thermoplasmata archaeon | reverse complement strand
TCCAGTCCCTGGATGCCATCGGAACGGTAGAACGCGGCGAGGTATTAGAATCCTACTTCGGTGGTTCCTTCGGAAGGTCCACGTGAAAAACGCTGCCTTTGCCCACCTGGCTCTCGACCCAAATCCTGCCTTGGTGCGCCTCGATTATGCCCTTCGCTATCGGCAGGCCGAGCCCGAGCCTGTCGACCTGATGCGAGAGGTCGTTGCTGGCGACGATCTGGAACCTGTCGAATATCCTGCCCAACGACTCGAGGGGTATGCCCACGCCGTTGTCCTTCACCCAGATATGGATCATCTTACCCTCGTCCCTGGCGCTGACCTGGACCCGCCCTCCATCTTGGGTATACTTCAAGGCATTGTCGACAAGGTTGCTAAAGACGTCCTTCAGCCTCCGCCGGTCAGCCATGATCAACGGGAGCCTTCCATCGACTTCCAGCACGAGCGTCTGTTTCTTCATTTCGGCATCGTGCATCCGACCCTCAACGACCTCACCGAGTATCGCATCGATCCGCACTGGTTCAGGATGGATCTGAAGCGAGCCCTTCTCGAGCCGGCTCACATCCAGCATGCTTTCGACGAGCGCGTAGAGCTTGTCGGTGTTCGCCTTGATGATCTTCAGGCGTGAGGCGAACTTCGGTTCAAGCTTGGGAGAATACTCGGACTCGATGAGATCTATGTAGCCGCGCATCACTGTCAGGGGAGTCCTGAGTTCGTGAGAGACGATGTCGATGAACTGGGTCTTCATCTTCGTGACGCGCTCCAGCTCCTGATAGGTCTGCGTCAGCTTCTCATAGGATCTCTCAAGCTGGTTCTGCAACCTCACCTTGGACGTGATGTCCATCGCGACGAAGAGCACGCCCTGCGTGTCTCCAATCCCGGACTTGATAGGGGTGACCTTGACATGCAGGTAGAACGCCTTGTCTGGACGTGTTACCATATGGACATCGGCCTTCTCCCCCTCGTGACCCTCCATGCCGGACATGATCAGGGCGTCCAGGCCCGATTTTGAGATCACAGGTAGCTCGAATACGCTTGTTCTGATCAGGTCGTTCTCGGAGGGCACATCGAATATTGTCATCATCTGCTTGTTGACGGAGGTGAATATGCCCTTGGAGTCGCACGTGAATATGCCAACCGGTGCCAGCGCCAGCATGCGCTCCTTGTCCTCCTTCGCGCACCTGACCTCGAGCGACGCGCGCGCGCCCTCGACTATCAGCGAGATGTCGTCGGCAATCGCAACAAGCAATTCCTCAGCCTCCTTGGTGAATGGTGCGCTCCCCTTTTTGTTGCCGATCAACAGGTAGCCGAGGAATTCGCCTCTGTGGAGTATGGAACACGCGATCGCCTGCTCGACCCCGAGTGCCTTCGCGAGTGCATCAACAGTCCTCGGGAGATCCGCTTGCGAGTCGAATCTGAAGGCGACCGAGTGTTGAGCTTCGGTCATCCTCAACCTAAAAGCCGCATCCAATTCAATCGAGGGCATTGGCGAATTCTGACCAGGCACGCCGACTGTGCCCATGAACTTCAGTCGAAGATCGTCCTTATCGACGAGCGCTACCCCGGCGTAGTCCGCTCCGGATATCTCCTTGAGCTCAGACGCTATGATCACGAACGCCTCCTGGTCTGTCTTTATGTCCCTCAGCCTCGCGTTGAGCCTGTTGAGTGTCTCAAGAACTGCGAGTCTCTTGCTCGTGTCATCGCTCAAGGTCGTGACCTTCGCGTAGGTGATGCCCCATCCCGCAGCGCCCGGGTTGTCCTTATGAACTGCTTATGCGATAGATAAGATGTTTGTCTGCCCTAGAGTAGAGCAAATGTAACGTTTAAGCGACATACAAGCGATGGGGGAGCTGATGGTGCTGAGGAGCTTTGGAGATAAGAAGCCCGTTCTGGGGTCGGACGTCTACGTCGACGAGGCCGCAACAGTGATCGGAGAAGTGCGTCTTCATGATGGCTCAAGCATCTGGCCTGGTGCCGTCATAAGGGCGGACGATGCGAGCGTGGACATCGGGCGGGGAACAGCAATGATGGACCTGTCCTTCGCCGAGGCCCCGAAGGGAAGACCGGTGGTCGTCGGCGACGGGTGCATAATCTCCCATGGAGCGAGGCTGCATGGTTGTTCGATCGGGAACGAATCTCTCATCGGCCTCGGGGCGATCGTCCTCGACGAGGCAATGGTCGGGGCATGCTCGGTAGTGGCAGCAGGAACGCTCGTTCCCCCCGGAATGAAGATACCCCAGGAATCGTTCGTCATGGGCACACCGGCCAAGATAATCCGTCCGACCAACGCCTCAGACCTGAAATGGCTGCACGACGAACTGAAGCAGATCGCGGCCAAGACGAAGATCTACCGATCCTCCTCCCAGTCTTCCATATAAAGATGAGGCACCCCATTGCCGGGGGTTCTGGTATCCAACGCATCTGCTTTAAATATCGCGAGTTGCATAGCAATACTGGTAAGGGTGCGCCGAGAGTATGAGGATGCCAATCGGTGCCAACCAAGGTGTGACAAATGGAAGTGCATTTCGGGAAGCCAGTTGTCGCCCGCGTACGTAAGTGCAGGCTCGTCGTTGTGAAGAACAAGCGCGCCCATGACGAGAACGAGGACAACGAGTCTAGATCGCCGAACGCATAGGGTCTTCCGAACCCAAATCAGGCCTTTCTTATCAGTGTTCACTATTGCTTGCCATGGTGGCGCCAGACAAACTCGGACAGAATTCCACTATTTATATACTCAAGCCGAAAAGAATATTATATCTGTAAGTCATTATCGAATTGGAAGGGATAAAAATGGTTTCTGGACAGCCGCCAATGCAGCAGCCGTACCAAATGTATCAGCCAGCGTATCAACCGCCCCACAGGTCGCCAGGAGACATGATGAAGTCGATGTTCCTGTCGAACATGATGCTAGGCCTAGCCGTCGGGATAGGACTGCTTCTGATGTGGGTAGGAGCGTTGATATGGGGCTTCTCGCAGCACAACAACACCGACGATGTGATGAACATCGGAACGGCAATCAGATCGCTTGGGGTGCTCGCGGTCGTTGGTGCGATGGTGCTGGGCGGAATGCTGAGAGACGACTTGGAGAAGGGGACCAGATTCGCACTAATACTGAGCGCGACCTTAATCCTCATCTTCATCGGGTTCTGGACCGGATTCTGGATCTGACGGGACGCCGTTATCACAGTCTAAGCACAGAATCCGATTGAGAAAGGACTCAAACCCCTTCATTTTTTAAGTTCTTTTCCAAGTTTCTTCTCTACTGACCTGATCTTCGAATCAAGCGTGGTCTTCGCGTCCTTCCGGTCATCGATCTTGATCGTCGTGACGGTCCTGGGCGCCAGTTCCATCATCCGCATGTGACATTTCCTTATCACCGCCATGACCTCATCGTAGTCTCCCACGATCACCGTTCCCATGGGGTTGATGCGATAATCGAGGCCTGACGCATCGATTATCTTCATGGACTCGGCCACGAAACCGCTCAGGCTCTCCCCTTTGCCCAAGGGGACTATGCTCACTTCAGCCAACATTCTTCTCGAACCTCCGTACACATCTGACCATCTGACCCTCGCTTCCTGTGGAGACCCTCAACTCGATTTTCTTGCCCGTATTCGTCTCACGCGAAGATATTTATACCGCGAGAGGCTAGATTATCCCCTAAGTGTTTGTGACGATATCTTTGTAGAGGGGTTGTATTGTTGTGAAAGGGACAGGGGAGTCTATGAACATTCTGACGAAATTGAAGAAGTCAGATGGCGAGAGCAAGCTCGGTACCCTAACCGTAGAACACCTGACCAAGGCGATAAAGAACAGCATTGACAAGTCTGGCATGCCAGAGGAAGAGGCGAGGGCGATGGCCCAGCATGTCATGAACTTCTTCGGATACAGCGAGAGAATCATCGACAACGTGCTCGAGCCCGAGGACCGGGACGCATTCTACATGCTCGAGGACGCGGGCATACTGATGACGGAGAGGGAGGAGACCACGCTCTACGACGGCAGGGAGTGGAGGATCCACTACTGGATGTTCAGGAAGGAGCGCATAACCGAGCTCATATCGGGGAGGAAGAGCGAGTCCGCGGACGGCGGCAACCAGAACGTGTACGACGAGATCCCCGAGGACATCTGGAACAGGGAATAGTCTATCCCAACACTCTTTCTTTTCGATTTCTGCACTTTCATGTACCCAGCGAAAGCACTTAGGACCACCAACGAGTAATCACGCTCGACATGACGCTTTCGCTCTTCCCCTATCAGCCCAGGCCAGGCCAGGAACGGCTGATGGACCTTGTCAGATCATCGCTGGAGAGCCGGGCGCATCTCGTTGTGGAGAGCGGGACCGGAACCGGCAAGACGGTCTGCGCCCTCTCTGCCTGCGTCGAGCACTGCAAATCGCGAGGCAAGAAGCTTCTCTATGTCACGCGGACGAACTCCCAACAGCGGCAGGTGATGTTCGAGCTGAGGCAGATCCGGGAGCGGACGCCCGTGTTCGGGGTCGCACTCCAGGGGAGAAGGAACATGTGTCCGCTCGTGCAGACGGATTCCGAGCTCTCGGGGGGGTCGCCGGAGGAGCTCTCGAAGGTCTGCAGCGAACGGAAGGCCAAGGTCATAAAGGGTGAGGAGGAGGCGTGCAAGTACTACGCCACCACCATAAGCGAGGACCTGCAGCCAGTGATGCGGTACGCCAGGGAGGAGCTCCCCACAGCCGAGGAGTTCGTCCGTTACTGCATCGATCGGACGCTCTGCCCCTACGAAGTCTGCAAGATGCACATGCCAGCGGCCGATGTCGTCACCGCCCCTTACATAATGTTCTTCGACGGTTTCATCCGGCACGCACTGATGGATTGGATGGCCTGCTCACTGCCGGACATCGTCCTGATCATCGACGAGGCACATAACCTGCCGAGCTATGCAAGGGAGCTGGAGTCAGCGCAGCTCAGCAACGTCACCCTGAGGCTTGCGGGAAAGGAGGTGGACGAGTACGGCGACCCCGAGGTCTCTGATGGCATAAGCCTCCGGGATGTGCTGATGATGACCGAGGAGATCCTGGACAAGACAGTCGAGGAGTATCTCATCGACGAGGACGGCATCATACCCCAATCACAGGTGGAGGAGGAGCTGATGTTCCGTACGAAGCAGACGAGCCGGGGCATCAAAGGCATGCTCACGCAGATGTCCAACTTCGGTGAGATGGTCCGGGACAACAAGAAGCTCGTGGGAAGGCTCCCGCGGTCCTATGTCCACGGCACCGCCAACTTCCTGACATTCTGGCAGGGGCTCGATGAGGGCGAGTACGTCAAGCTGATAGTCGAGGACGGCAACTCGCGAGGCTTCGAGGCGTTCTGCCTGGATGCGGCCATCGCGTGCAAACCGATAACCGAGTGCCACGCCAGCGTGCACATGTCCGGCACCCTGAAGCCCCTGCAGGAGTACAGGGAATCCATCGGGCTCCCCAAGGACGCCCGCTTGGCGGACATCCCCTCGCCTTTCCCTCCCGAGAACAGGCTGGTTCTGTTCGTCGACGACGTGACGACCAAGTACGACGACATCGAGAGGGATGACTCGATGGTCGACAGGATCGCAGGCCACATCTCCGAGCTGGTCTCTCGGGTTCACAGGAGCACCATCGTGTTCTACCCTTCGTACTCCTTGATGGAGAAGATATCCTCTCGGATAGGTCCAGCAACTGACGGGAGGAGCGTCTACTTCGAGAAGAGGGCCATGGACCAATGGGATTTCATGAAGGTCGTCAGCGATTTCAAGCTCTCCAAGGGCAATTCGCTCCTGCACGCCATCGCGGGCGGGAGGGTCAGCGAGGGCATCGACTTCCCGGGCGAGGAGATGGAACTCGCCGTGCTGGCGGGTATCCCGTACCCCAAACCGACGGCGAAGCAGAGAGCTCTCGAACACTTCTGCGAACTCAGGTTCGGAAAGGGGTGGGACCACGCTGTGAAAGCGCCCACGGGCAGGAAGCTCCAACAAGCCATCGGCCGGCTCATCAGGAGCGAGACGGACATGGGCGTTGCGGTCATCCTAGACAAGCGGGCAGCTCACTTCCAGGACACGATCGCCGCGAGACGGACGCAAGATGCAGCGAAGGAGATAGAACAGTTCTTCCAGACGCGACCATCTCCAGTGCCCATCGCCGAAGCTCAGAGGATTAGGAGGAAGCGGGGCCTTGAGCTCTGAGCCGCATACGCTTCCATTATAACTGACCTCCACAATATCGCCGGCAATGCAACCCGTTGAGGCCGCGCTCGTCGGTCTGTGGCTGATGCTGCCTGCGCTGATCCCCAATACAGCAGCCGTCATCTGGGGCGGAGGCACACCGATGGATTTTGGCCGGAGCTGGAGGGGGAAGAGGGTACTCGGAGACGGGAAGACCTGGCGCGGCTTCTTTGGCGGAGCCCTGACCGGGGTGGCCTTCGGAGTCCTGGAGATCTTCCTCGCACAGAACCCAATGGTCCCAGGTGCATGGGGTTTCGGACCGTGGCCAGAATCGATTGTCACCGTATTCGCCCTCGCATTCGGTTCGATGGTCGGTGACAGCGCGGGGTCGTTCGTCAAGAGGCGGTTGGACATCGGCAGGGGACAGAAGGCCCCAGGACTGGACCAGTACAACTTCGTCGTTGGGGCGGTCGTGTTCGTGCTGATCCTCAGACCCCAATGGTTCCTCGACCACTACATCTACGACAATGGCATCTTCGGGCTGATACTGCTCCTCGCAGTTGTCCCCATCCTTCACAGAGGGGTCAACATCATAGGTTATAAGTTGGGAAGAAAGGATGTGCCCTGGTAGGGGACGAAGTCCATGCTGAAGGACATGCTGATTGAGTTGAAGGTCGTCCAGAAGGGGGAGTTCATCCTCACCTCTGGCAAGAAGAGCAACTATTTCGTGAACATCAAGAGAGCGAGCACGAACCCGAAGGTGCTGCGCGAGATAGGCAAGGCGATGGCGCCATACGTCAACGAGTGCAAGATCGCCGGTATGGCACTCGGAGCTGTCCCGCTCGCGGTCGCGGTCGCCCTCGAGACCAATCAGCCCTTCGTGATGGTCCGCAAAGAGCCCAAAGACCACGGCACAAAGGAACTCATCGAAGGGGACGTTGCCCCCGGCGACAAGTTCGTCATCGTCGAGGACGTGGCGACGACTGGCGGATCGACCCTTCAGGTCGTCAGCGCCCTCAGAAGCAAGGGCGCGAACGTTTCGAAAGCGATCGTCGTCGTCGACAGACAGGAGGGAGCCAAGGAGATGCTTGTGGAGCACGGCATCGAGCTCATCTCCCTGTTCACGGTCCAGGACCTCGCATGACCTGCAGCGATATCGATCTCGCCTGCACTGCATGCCGATTGTCCGGCAAGAGGCTCCATGTGGTTCCTGGGAACGGTCCCTGCCGGTCGAAGATCATGTTTTTCGGAGAGGCCCCAGGGGAACAGGAGGATGTCCAGGGCGAGCCGTTCGTCGGCCGGGCCGGCAAGGTCTTGGACCAGGCCATCGAGAAGGCGGGATCGAGAAGGTCCCAGGTCTACGTCGGGAACATCGTGAAGTGCCGCCCGCCGAGCAACAGGAAACCGAGGTCGGACGAGATCGAGACCTGCACCTCGCTGTACCTGGAATCCGAGATCCGGGCTGTAAAGCCTAGTGTGATCTGCGCGCTGGGGAAGACCGCGGCCAATTACTTCCTGCCCACGGACGAGAAGATGTCGGATCGTGTCGGCGGGCACGTCGAGATGCTCGTCTACGGTCTAAAGGTGAAATTCTTCGTCGCGTACCATCCAGCTGCATGCCTCTACCAAAGGAAGAACCTGGCATCGTTCGAAAGAAGCATCCGCGGGAGCCTGAGAGCCGCGGGGATTGTATAGCCGTGCCCCTGGTAAATGAAATCTTATTGTACTACCCAGAGCCAATATAGATGCGATGGCCCCTCGCCAGTTTTGTATCGTCATCGCGTTGATGCTCGTGCTCACCCTATCGCCCTACGGGGCTTTGATAGGACCGCAGCACGCATCGATCCTCAAGACGCCGTCCAGTTGGACCATCATGGTCTACATGGCCGACGACTACATCCCCGACCTGCCATGGCGCGACAACATAAACCAGATGGAAGCTGCGAATCAGGCCCCCGGGACGAACATCATCGTCCTCGTCGATCCTCTGGGATCCAACAGCTCCATGCTGCTCCGGATCGAGCGCGACAATGGCACGCATGGAGACGCGATCATCTCGCCGAGAGTGAATGATTCAGGGGAAGTCATACCTTCGAACGGCACGGTCGACATGGGGTCGCCCGACACCCTGCGTTCGTTCATCAGATTCGTTGCGACCAATTTCACCGCCGACCACCTGGTCCTCATCATGTGGGGTCACGCAGGAGGCTGGAGGCTCGGCCTTTGTCCTGACGGAAGCGATGCACTTACTCTGCCGGAGTTCAGAGAGGCCCTTGCAGGAGCCACCTCCGACATCCGCCGGAACTTGGACCTAATCGGGATCGACGCTTGCAGTGAGGGATCGGTCGAGATGCTCTACGAGCTCCATCCCTACGCAGATTACCTGGTGGCCTCCGAGAAGCTCGTCCCGACCGAGGGGCTCCCGTATACCCCTATCCTGAACCGGCTGGCATTGGACCCCGCGCAGGCAACTTCGACGTTCGCATCAGGCATCGCCCAAAGTTTTATTGATTGGTCACGATACAATTCGAGCATCTCCGCTTCGATAGGGGTGTTCAACCTCACGAGAATGGGCGGTCTGGAGACCAACCTGGATCAGCTGGCCGTGACAGGAGCGAAATACGACAGCCTCTTCCACGAGGACCTGAACGACGCCCTCGCCTCGGCCCTATCCTACGACGGAATGTGGAATGTCGATTTCGGGGACTTCTTGGGAAGGTTGCTCGTCAAGCCGTTGCCGCCTGACTTTCACAAGGCCGTGATGGACACCATGCGCTCTTACCTCGAGGTCCGACCGGATTTCAGGAAGCTCGACCTTGCGAACCCGCTGGACGGCATCCACGTGGATCGATCTACCGGGGCAGTTATCTATGCGCCCACGATGGGAACTCCTGACGAGACATATGCTGAGCTCGAAATTGCCGATGGACATTGGCCCCTGTTCGGGAGGCTCGCAAGGCACACTGGACCCACGAACCACAGTGGTCAGGTCCCAGCCTTGACGTACAATGATAACAAAGCCGGGCAGCATGACTCAGTGACATTGACCTGGTCCGGACAGTACGAATCGAGCGAGGCGTCGGTTTTCATCGAGGAGGCTGGCGGACTGACCTACCTCAGCAACATCTCGAGCTGGGGCAACCGGACGACAATCAGCGGCGAAGGACACCTCACGATCTCCGCAAACGCCATGAACGGGTCGGTCGCGCAGGCGCATGCGACTGTTAGGGTGACTCTCTTCGGGCAGACGAATATCAAGGTGCAGATCGTCGAGGACGGAAAGAAGTCGACCCGGGATTTTGATGTAAGGATCATCGCGAAGAACTCCACGTATGACAGCGCGGCAGTGTCGGGCACCACCGCACTCAGCCTGGAGGTCCCCACCCAGGTGGAGATGGGTGACATTGTACACGTGCAGGTCGTCGATCAAGGATCAGGCGTGGTGCTCGGGGATGCGCGGGCCGTCGTCGAAGCGAACACAACTGCGATCACGGTCGAGATTCACCCGGCTGCCCATAACGCGTTACCAGTATCGATGACCCTGCTCATCGCGTTGCTGCCCGGCTTGCTGATCCTGTTGTTCGACCTGCAGCTCTATCTCGGGGACAAGAAGAAGGGGAAGAAACCCTCCAGATGACATTCAGAATCTCTTCTTGAAGAGGTACTTCAGGTTCCCGAGGCCGTCGTTCCAACTGCTCAGCTTCACATCGCCGACCCGCGGCCTGTAGTTGATCGGCACCTCGGAGGCATTCGACTTCTTGAAGGCCTCAATCTTCAGCTCCTCCGACATGGACATCCCATCGCTTCGGATGTCGAGGTCCTTGAGGATGGACTTGCGGAACACCCACATGCCGCTCTGCGAGTCCTTGACCTTGACACGGAAGAGGATTCTGAAGGTCATAGACAGGACCCAGTTCCCGAACCTGTGCTTCATGTTCATCGAGCCCTTCTCCATCATCTTCAGCCTGTTCGTCGTGATGAAGTCGAGGCCCTTGTCATCGAGCATGGCCACAAGCTGTGGTATCATGGACGCGGGGTATGTGAGGTCGGCGTCGAGAGTGGCGATAATGTCGCCCTGAGCTCTCTCGAAGCCCGTCTTGTACGCACGCCCGTACCCGCGCCTGGGTTCGTCGATGATGACCGCACCCTTCTCAGAGGCTATCTCCCTGGTCCTGTCCTTCGATTGAGTATCGACGACCAGGATCTCGTAAGACATCTGACCGAGGGCCTGCTTGACCTCGTCGATCACAAGACCGATGCTCTTCTCCTCGTTCATGGTCGGTATGATCACCGACACTCTTGGGACGGGCAAGGAATCACCCGTCTGGAAACAGGAGCCTGAATCTCCTGGTCTTGCGTTCCGGAGCCTTGTATGGCGACCGTTCGTAGAACTTGCACATCAGGTACCCCATGCCAGCAAAGAATAGCCTTCCCACCGCCCAGAGCGATTTCGTGTTCTCGAAAAGCTTTTGTGGTTTGTAGCTCGACCAGAGCGGACCGTGCTTCATGGTCAGCTGTTTCCTGCCCCAGCCGTTCCAGAAGGCCTGTTTGAAAAAGCCCCTGAAGCTCTCCTTCATGCGGTGGTACACGAGAGCATCCTCGTTGTAGCCAAGCGTGTAATCCTTCGCGACAGCGCGGTAGTTGAGGTCTATGTCCTCGGCGGTGACGAACCACGGATCGAACCCGACAACGTCATCCATGACCTTCTTCTTCCAGGCCATGTTCCCGCTGGGGTACGAGATGTCCATGCCCCGTAGATACAGCTCGACCCTCTCGAGCTCCTCGAACGCGTGATAGCCGATATTTATCGTCCTGCCAGCGGCGATGTCGAATTCCTTCAGAGTCTTTCTCAGCTCTTTCAACCAGAAAGGGTTCGCGATGCAGTCGCCCCCGATGGTGGCGATCACATCCCCTTCGACGTGCAGCAGTCCGAAATTGGTGCTCT
>JBGOXV010000033.1:0-11654 GCA_041479325.1 Thermoplasmata archaeon | reverse complement strand
TGACCCCCACCCGGAGGTCGAGATCGATGTCGAGTGCGAGAAGATCCTTGAGGACGGCAGGCCTTTCTGGAAGGTGACCGTGGCGGACCACGGGATCGGGGTATCGGATGACAAGAAGGAGCTGCTGTTCCAGAAGTACGTACGGCTCAGGCCGGAGGCGAAGATCTCCGGGACGGGCTTGGGTCTCTCCATCTGCAAGGCCCTGGTGGACAAGTTCGGGGGAAGGATATGGGTGGAGGACCGCGTTCCTGGAAAGAGTGAGCTGGGGGCGAGATTCTGCGTGACCCTGCCAACAGCCAAATCGAACGGCCATGGTATTCAGTGAATGTCTTGATTCTGAGGATTGATGTCCAGAGAGGACCATCGGCACCCTTGTCAATCAAAGGAATAAGAAGAATGTGAAGAGGTTTGATAGGGTTTCGCTGCCTTAGTCAGCACACGCTCTTTCGCCTCAGGCCAATCGCCACCACAGCAATCAAGGCAAGGGTTGCCGAGACCACCGCCATCAAGGCCACCATCTCAGAGACCGTTGCGGGCTCCGAGGCAACCGAGGATCCATGGTCCACAGCGGACGGGGCTGGAGCGGAGTTGATGATCGCGGTGCTGCCTGGATAAGTCACGTTGAACTCGATCCAGGGCGCGCCGTGATACATCGGATTGCCGAGTCCCCTGCCTGAGTTGTCGAAGTTGTGCGGCCCCTTGATCGTCAGGATCTTGTTGATGGGGTCGTACATCGAGTTCAGGTCCAGCGGCTGGTTTGCCGCGCCCACTCCCGGTACCAGGTTGGTTATGTAGAAACCGAGACTCATGGTTCCGTGATGGACCAAGAGATCGTAGTCAGCGTAGGCCTGCCTATCGCCGAACAGGCTGTGCGGGCCATACGGATACCCTCCGTACGTGATGTTGTCGATCGCAGATTGCAGGACACCTTTACCCTCATACGCAATCACTTGGTCATGTCTCGGAAGCTCGAAGGTGAGCGTCTCGCCCTTCGTCAGGTTCATCCAGCCCGGCGTGGTCTCATATGCGTCCTGTGCGGCGGACTGGTTGAACCACACATCTCCAGCGTTCCAGCTCATGTAGGTCAAGCCCACGAACCTGTCGTAGTCGGAGTAGGGGTGGTTCGGGCTGGACGCTACGTAGTCGATTCGGAGCGCTTCGAATGCCCAGGCGGAGCCGGTCCCTGCACTCTTGTTGGCCTTGACCGCCTTCATGCTGTATTGGGCGACCGCGTCCAGTGTCAGATTGGTCTTCTTGTTGTCCATGTGCGCGCTCATCGTCAAGTTCTCGAGATACGGCTGGTGTGTGCATATGTTCTGCCTCGTGAGCCATTTGTCCATGAGGATCTCATAGCCGTAGCTCACGTGGACCATCTCCAACCGGACATCGCCGTTAGGCAGCTCCGTGAGAGTCGCATATGGGCCAGTCACAGAGCCGGGGTACTCGTACGCGTTGTAGATATCCGACACGTTGTTCTCCTGGTCCAGGAGCCAGACCATCCAGTTCTTCTTGAAGGAGCTGGCGTTCGCAGCCCACCAAGCCGGGACGTTCGTCGCCGTGACCGGGAGCCTCAACCACTCTTGGGCGGTCTCTCTGTTCATCGTCACGTTGTAGACCACGCCGAGGTACCAGCCGTCGGTCGCTTGTTTGGCCATCGAACCCGGCCACCAGTTGGTGTCGTTCTGCCACTTGGGTATCCAGGTGTTGTTCCACCACTGCCAATACAGGTACTGGAAGTACACGTTAACGGTCGCGTTCGCATTCGCGAAGGTGGTGTTCGTGTCCATGACGGGCATGAACAATGGGTTGTGCACGTTCACATTGGTCAGGTTACTGGCAGTTATGTTCATCCTGTAGGGTCCCCATATGGATTCGTCACCACCCCAGTAGTAGATCATGGTGTAGTTGCCCGGCTGGTTAGACAGAATGATGTCGGTCCCGTAGGTCGGCCATCTGTAGACCCAGAATGGCATCCAGTGGTCTTGGAACATGTTGTAGATCCTGTAATGGATCTCGGGTCCACCTGTGACCACGATGTTGGTCCTCGTGCCGTTCGCAGTAGTCACACTCGTATCCACGACCGTTAGGAGATAGACGCCGGAATCGTCCCAGGTGAGTCCGCCCTGGAAGATGTGGACGCCGTTCTCCGACACCAGGAACGTGTAGTTCGACGGGAGGGTGTAGGTCCCTGTAGCGTTGGTCGAGAATGACACAGTTCCGTTGTACTCGTGGAACACTCGACCGTACTGGTTCATGGCTGTGACAGTCACGTCGACCCTCGACTGCGCCACAACGCTCGCCGGGAGCGAGATGGTGAAGTGGTCTATGACCTGTGCCGTGGGTATCGCCATGATGTTGGTGTTCCAACCAGTCGCCGAGGTGTTCACCGTGTCGGTGGCGCTGATGTTGAACCAGCCTGCAGCGTTGAATGTCAGCGCGTTGGCGAACGTGTGCACTCCATTGTCACCCGTCGTGAACTGGTAGTCAGATGGCAGGGTGACACTCGAACTCCTGTTGGAGCCGAAATGGGCTGTGCCGTTGTAAGCACCGAACACCTGGTTGTACTGGTTGTAGGCGGTTACCGTCAAGCCAGTCGGTTGTCCAACGATTGGGAGATCGTCCATACCGCTAAGGACGAAATGATCGATGTGCGGTGGTGCTAAGGGGGTCGCCATTCCGAACTCCACCCAAGGCGCGCTCTCTGGTAGCATAACGCCATGGATGTCGATCCACTGTTGCCGCAGCTCCTGGTGGTTCGAAGCGTTCTGCGTCCTGGACCAGTCCCAGAAGTTTAGCGGACCCGTGTACTGCAGGATACGGCTGGTAGTGTCCAGCGAGATGCTGCCATTCTGCAGATACGTAGACGATTGGTCTGTGGGCATCGGCTCAGCGTACGAGATGGTCATATTCTTCGAGACATTGGTCACGTGTCCGGCACTGGCATGCACCTCGAATTGCTGCATTCCTGCAGGCCATGTGAATGACATCGTCTCGTTGGCGCTTAGGTTCCATGCGCAAGGCGTCACATCGTAGGCGACATCGGTGCCGTACAACGAGCTCCCCGGGTTCCAGTTCTTGTACGTGTAGGGTAGGCTGGTGTCGGGGTTGATGTTCTTTACGTAGGGGTCGAACTCTGATTTCGGGTGCTCACCGCTGCTCGCGAAGTAGTCTTGGTGAAGCGGCTTCCAGAGCCAGACGGGCTTGCTGTCGTTCCTGCTCATGAACGCGTAGACGCCGTACTCGATAGCCGTCGTGATGAATATGGTGGATATCTGGGGCCCGATGGTCGCGTTCATCCAGAAGCCTTCCATGTAATTCTCCGTTGGCACGAAGGCGTCCCTCAGCCATCTCGACATCAGCGCCTCCATCCCCCATGTGTCCGCATAGATGGTCAAGACGACCTTGTCGCCTATCTTCTGGCCATGCAGGCCGAATCCAATCATTTGAGCTGGGGTTCCGTACATGTTGTTGATGTCGAAGACTCCGTTCGCCTGGCCCTCAATAAGCCACTGTTGCCAAGAGTCCCTGAGGGTGAGGCCTTTTGTCGCCCAATATGTGTCGAAGTTGTCGAATTCGGTCGCCGTCATTCCGGTGACGGCCATCGCGGCCTCCTTGTCCAACGTGGTTCTGCCTGTGAGATTGATGAAGAACCCGTCATTGTACATCGAGGCGGCGTAGCCGTAGTTCGCGAAGACAACGGCGGGATCCAGATACTGCATTTGCCAGTTCAGTACGGTGTGCCCGCCCGTGGTCGAGCCGAACATCGGGAGGAACTCCGGGTGGCTCATGTTGACGTTACGCAGGTTCATCGCCGAGATGTTCAATCTCAAGTTGGTGTAGAGGTAAAGGTTCTGGTGGGCTGAGTCACCATAGTACTGATAGATATACGGGTATGTGTTCGACCAAATCCCTTCGTAACCAGCACCGGAGTAGTAGCTAGTCCTTTGTGGATACCATGGCCCGAAGGGCACATTGAACAGGTCGTACCATCTGTAGGCCACACTGCGTGGCGGCGGAGATCCCACGATGGCGGTCGCCGACCCGGTCCTTGAGGTCGTGTGGTATGTCGTGGTGGCGTTGAGCGTCACGTTCCCAGCGACGGCCTTCGCAGTAAATGTCACGGCGGTTTCATTGAGAGGTGTGATAGTGTAGGCGCTCGATGACAAGCCGTTCGCCACCCATGTGAACACCAACCCGGTCATGTTCTGTCCGATGGTGGATGTTCCCTTTGCCGTGAACACCTGGGATGTGTTGTACACAACAAACATCTCAGAGGGGGACACTGATGCGCGGTCAAGTCCCGGCGGTCGGATCGTGAGGGGCGCGCTTGCATCGACCTTCTTCCCGTTGTAATCCACAGAACACTTCAGAAGCCCGGTCTGCTCAGTGCTGGCTGCTGCAAGCTTGACAGTAGATTTCGTGTGGAAATCGAATGTCCCCATATTGTTAGGTTCGACTGTCCACAGTAGTTTGGCATCCTTGTCAGTCAGGGTCGTGTCACCGGACTTCACCGTCACATTAACCTCTAGTGTGGTTCCGGCGTCCACGCCAGCTGGAGAAGGAGTGATCGTCGCCGTCAGGGTGGGTTCGGTCTTTACCGTGAGCACCAGGAAATACAGTGCCGTGCTCACGAGCAATATTGCGACTATCACGGCCGCAATCATCAGCCATAGCTTCGATCCCGATTTCCCGGAAGGCGCGGAGGTCGTCTCTGGTTTCGCAGTCTCACTAACAGTTGCACTTGAATTGGTGTCCTCGGACATGCTATCCCCCAAGTGGATATAGCTCAACGAACAAACAGACTTGATAAAGCAAATCGAGCTATATATATCCGCGCATTATCGAACATCTGGACAACACTTCCCGTCGGGAATTCCGCAATCGCCGGGGAACTGGAATTCCCCCATATCGACTGAACCCGTGACATCGAGCAGCGCAACCGTCGAGAACCGCCAACTTCGTCGTAGATGCCCCATCAGAATGGTCGATTTCCAACACGCTAGGGATTGTATCGCAGAGCCGGAAGAAATGGAGGATTCGCAAGGACCACCGAACTGCAGACCTGTATGCGGATCACAACTGACGAGTTGATATTACGGGACAAATTTCAAAAGATGTTCGATTCGAGGGAGGGTTTGTCGGACGAAATCCTAACGTCGTGATGAAGGCAGGAACATTCTTATAGGGAGGGTGTAATTCCGTGACTGGTCCTGCCAGTGTTTGCATCTGATGGGGTATCCAGGGGCGCAAACAGAGCCTTGAGTCCACGTGGGATTGGGGAAAACAATCGCCCGCGGGACTTGGGCAATGCGCAGGAACCAAACGCCAAGTGTGGGGGAACGTGAATTGGAGAAGAAAGATCTAGGCTTTCTCTCGATGTGTGCAATCGTGCTTTGTGTGACAATTTTGGCAGTCCCTATCGCGGGGATCGTGGGCATCGCGGACAACGCTCAGGCGGCTCCGAAGGAATCCATCCTGCGAATAGGGTTCTTGCAAAAGGTGGACAGCCTGAACCCGTACGCCGGGTTGAATGATGCGGCCTACGTGTTCTATGGACTGGTCTACGACTCGCTGGGCGTAATAAACAACACGATGCAGCCGTCCCCGGATCTGGCTCTGGGTGTATGGGCAGTCCCATTGACAGACCCGGAGATGGTCCTCCACCCGAATTATCCGTACGGTTCCGTTTGGCAGTACAATCTCACTCATAATGCCACTTTCACCGACGGCGAGCCGTTCACCGCCGATGACGTTGTATTCAACATAAACCTGAATGCGGGAAACTACTCGTCGATGTGGTCCTACCAGCCATACTCGTACTTCATGAAGGACGCCGTCAAGGTAGATGACTACACGGTGAGGATACACTTCAGGGACAAGGTCACTAACAGGCCGACGCCTGCAGCATATGCCTACCTGATCTCGATACCGATGCTGCCGAAGCACAAGCTACAGTCTATGACGGCTATGCAGATCGGTTTCAGCTGGGACGGGACATTCACTGATGAAGCGATCCCCATAGTCGGGACTGGACCGTTCATGGCCACCTCGAGGATCAAGGCGGAGTGGCTCGCAGGGACCCAGCTCACGATGGTAAAGAATCCGAACTATCACTGGGCCAAGGACAGGGCGCTTCTGCCCGGCGAGGCTCCCGACCGATGGGAGGTCAAGTTCGACAAGCTCATCTTCTACTTCTACGAGGACTCCGCAGCGATGTCATATGCTATCAAGAACAACCAGATCGATGTCGCTTCATTCCCGCCTGCTGAGTTCGTCGCGCTGAAGAAGGCCGCTCCGGCCAATTTGGTCTTCTTCTCTGGGCCCAAGATAACGCAGTATTGGACCGAGATCGGCTTCTGCATGAACAATGCAGGACCTAACCCGTCAAGGCTGGACCACAACATCAGGCAGGCCCTCGCCATGGCGACGAACAGGTCTTACATCGTGGACAACAACTACCTGGGTCTTGCCGACATTGGCACGACGGCGATCCCGCCGGTGAACACTTTCTGGCACTACGAGCCGAACACCACTGAGAAGGCCCAGTTCAAGTTCGATATCGCGGCAGCAAACGACCTGCTCGATCGTAGTGGATATCCGAGGCCAAGTAGTGACCCCACCAACGGGATCAGGACCTGCTCGGTCACGAGCGCGGCTGTAAGGGACTACGGTGTTCCTGAGGGCACGGCACTGTCCTACCAGATGCTGATAAGGCAAGAGTACCCAGAGGAGCGGGACATAGGGCTGTACGTGAAGCAAATCTGGAGAGAGGTCGGCGTCAACCTCGACCTGAACATCCGAGATGAGGCAACGATGACCCAGCAAGTGTACGCGTATACGTATGACACAATGCTCTGGTACTGGAGCGCGGACATCGACCCGAACTACCAGCTGTTCTCCATTTCGAAGAAGGCCTGGAATGGGTGGAGCGACACGAAGTGGGGGAACCAGTCCTTTGAAGACAACTACACTCTGAGCGTCACCACCCTCAACAAGACTCTGAGAAAGGAGTATGTCGACAACGCCCAGAGGATCCACTACCTCGACGCCCCGTACATCATCTTGGCCTACGTCTACCAGACCTACGCCTGGAGGACCGACACCTTCACCGGATGGGGTGACTGGGCCGCCGACCCCGGCCGAAGTGTAGACAACTTCTGGATGGGCAACCCGTTGTACTTCGACCTGAAGCCAATCGATGGAAATGGCCCGCCACAAAACAACCTCCTGTTAATAGCCGCAGGTGTCGGTGCCGTTGCCGTGATAGTGGCCGTCGTGGTTCTCTTCAAGTTCAAGGGAAAGAAGAAGGAGGGAAAGATAAGCGACAGCCCGCTCGGCGAATGAGCGGTCAAACCCTTGGCCCTTAAACGGGCCAACACAAACCTTTCAGACCGTCCGGAAATAGACCGACTCCAGCGGACGGTTTGGAGAACAGGAGAGGGAACATAGGCAACGCGTCTGACCTAGCGCCAGGGGCGAGGATCAGGGGGAACATGCATGGACATGAGGTCGTTCGTAATCAGGAAAGCCGTCTACCTAGTCATAACCCTGTTCGCGATCATCGCATTCAACTTCTTCCTGTTCCGCATAATGCCTGGGGATCCGGCGAGGACCTTCGTTCCTAAAGGGGCGAGTCCTGAGCTCATCGCTGCTATCAAAGCGGCATTCCACTTGGACCGACCGCTCTATCTTCAATTCTATTGGTACCTCCACGACACGCTCATGGGCAACTTCGGCATAAGCTCCCGCGTCTGGCCGAGGGCGCCTATCGGGGCCGCTCTCGCAAACCCGATCTTCAACACGGTCCTGCTCGTCGGCATCGGGACGACCTTGGCAATCTATCTCGGCATCCTGCTGGGCAGGGCCGCGGCCTGGAGAAGGGGCAAACCAGTGGATACCGTGGGGATGGCGTTCGCGCTCGTGTTCTATTCGATGCCGACTTTCCTTTTCGCCCTGGTGATGCTCATGATCTTTGCGGGGGAGCTCAAGTGGTTTCCCATCGGAGGGCCGTATGGTTTTCTTCCGTTTGACCCGGTTCACCATGATTATGCCACGATGTCATTGCTGAACAAGATAATCAGCAGGGGCTATCACCTCGTCCTACCCGTGATCGCATTCACCATGGAAGTGATGGCCGAGTACGCGCTCATCATGAGGAATTCGCTGACTGATGTGCTGACAGAGGACTACATCGTGACTGCCAGGGCTAAGGGGATATCCAACGCTAACATACTGAAGGATCATGCGATGAGGAACGCGATGCTTCCGGTCGTGACTGTCGCGGCGATCAGCGTTGGATGGGTGCTGGGCGGTGACATCATGGTCGAGATGGTGTTCTCTTACACTGGCATGGGATTGGTCACTTGGCAGGCCGTGATCGCGAGGGACTTCCCCGTGCTCCAGGCTCTGTTCCTGATTATGGCAATCGCAGTCCTGATCGCCAATCTCATCGCGGACGTTATCTACATGTATCTTGACCCCCGGGTCACGGTTTGAGGGTGATTAGATGAGCAACAGGTCTGAGAGAAACAAAGGTTCGAAGAATCTGAGGACGGCGCTGGCCGCGACGACCCTGATCCTGTTCGGAACCCTCATGATGATGGGGGCACTGATGCCTGCACCCTCGGTGGCCACATATCCGCCGCCGACGCCCCTCCCCGGCCACCCGATTGCTTGCGCGGCGAACAACTCTGTCGTGATGATCGGGAACTTCCTGAACATCACAGGCGACCCGGCGCTGAATGCATCGTTGTCGAATTCCACCATCCAGAGTGACCTGAACTACAACTGGACATTCTTCGACAAACGCAACATATCCATCCTGGATGTCAAGGGAGGCGACTACATCTGGAGGAATGAGGGCATCTTCCTTGTAACGCTAAACGTAACGGACAACAAAGGAGATAGCTCGCTCGACCACATCACGGTGAAAGTCATTCCAAAGGCAGAGGCGGGCGCAAGCAGGGAGTTCATGGAGGGATCGAACAAGTCCCTTGTCCCACTGGACGCCTCCTTGTGCCGGTCCAATGGAAACATAACCAACTACACCTGGACTGTCTTCGACTACGAGAAGAGGAACTGGACAATGTATGGAGAGGTCACGGCGTTCAACTTCACGAAGCACGGCACATACAGGGTGATGCTGACCATCACTGACGACCTTGGCTACTCGTCCTCTGACAACCTGACGGTCCACGTCCTCAGGAAGCCGACGTTCTACGAGAAGCAATGGATCCTCCTGTTCATCGATATCCCGATAATACTGATAGCAGTAGCTTGGTGTGTCATGAAATACCGGAGGGACAAGGCGCTTGTCACTCCCACGGACATCGAGAAGGCCAGGCTTCAGATCAAGAATGCGAGGAAGACCTGGAAGGTTTTCCGAGCAAACAGACTGGGCTTCGCCGGTTTCGTCATCCTGATCATATTCGTCGTCATGGCGATCTTCGCGCCTTTCCTTTCGACAGTCCCGCAGCCCACTGATGCCGCACACCACGAAGGAAACCATCTCTATGAAACCCCACGGCTGCAGAACCCGTTGCCCCCATCGTTCACCCCATCACCCTACACCGGATTCGTGCATCCGTTCGGCACCGACCACCTTGGTCAAGACGTGTACAGCATGACGCTGTACGGGTCCAGGGCCTCCCTGGAGGTCGGGCTGATCGCCACCTTCATTTCTGTCGCCCTAGGTGCGACCATCGGCCTTATGGCGGGCTATTTCGGAAGGATCACCGACGAGGTCCTCATGAGGACCACGGACTTCTTCCTTGTCCTTCCTTGGTTCCCGCTCATGATCGTCATGATGGCGATCCTGGGTCAGAAGTTCATCTGGGTGGTCGTTGTCATTGGTCTCACGAGCTGGCCATCGACAGCAAGGATCGTCCGGTCCCAGGTCCTCACGATCAAGGAACGACAGTTCATCGTGAGGGCGAAAGCGGTAGGCTCCGGTGACATGCACATCATCCAGAAGCACATCATGCCGAACGTCCTTCCCCTGATATTTGCCAACACGGTCCTGCTGATCGCCCTCGCGATCTTCTCAGAGGCTTTCCTTGACTTCTTCGGGCTGGGCGACACTACTGTGATCAGCTGGGGAGCGATGCTCGAGGCCGCGTACAACTCAGCCGCGTTCAATAGCGGAGCATGGTGGTGGATCGGCGCCCCAGGAGCCGCCATAGTCATCATGGTTCTCTCGTTCTCGCTGGTCGGGTACGCCATCGACGACGTCCTAAACCCGAAGCTCAGAAGGCGTTGAGCTTCGAGAAACCTCAGATCGTTCAAATGGCCATTTCCTGAGATACATCTGGAAAATGGAATCAGCGGAAAGGGTTTGCGGCTTCTTCTGCAGCTCATAGAAACGAGTCTACTTCTTCGGTTCGGCGGCTAGCTGGGCCTGCCTCTTTCTGTACCAAGCTAGGTAGCCCATGCCGAACTTGTCCTCGCCCCAGAAGAGCTTGGAGGACTTCAGCGCGGCCTGCATATCAGGGTCGTTCGGGTTGCCGATGAAGCAGGTCATGCCCTGGCCCGCGCACATCAACATGAACGACGCGTTCAGCAGAGGCCTGTCCGGCAGTCCGAAGGAAACGTTGCTCAGCCCGCAGGTCGTGTTCACCTCGAGTTCCTCAGTGCATATCCGGATGGTGTCGAGGGTCGCCTTGGCGCCCGACTCACCCGTGCTGCATGCAAGGGCGACGCAATCGATGATCAGGTTCTTCCGGTCGAGTCCGGCCTTCTCAGCCCTGTCGATGATCCTTTTCGCGATCTCGATCCTCTTCTCAGCGGTCGCTGGAATGCCCGTTTCGTCTATGCACAGACCGACCAGCGCTGCCCCGTACTCCGCCGCGAGCGGGATTACGACGTCCATCCTCTTCGCGTCACCGGTCGTCGAGTTTATCCCCGGTCTTCCTTTCACGTTCTTCAAGGCGACCGCGAGCACCTCGGGATCGGAAGTGTCGATCCAGAGCGGGACCTCGACCGCGCCTTGCACTATCCTGAGCGCCTCGATCATCGCGTGCTTCTCGTCGATGCCCGGGACTCCGACATTTATGTCCAGCACATCGGCGCCGTTGGCCACCTGCTTCTTGGCCTCCACTTCAAGTATCTCGAATTCTCCCGCTTTGAGCTTCGCGATGAGCTCCTTCCTGTTGGTCGGGTTGATTCTCTCCCCCACGATGACGGGAGTCTTCGTGGCGCCTATCTTGGTTATCTTCGATGTTCCCTTGAGCTCTATTACTGGTACAGCCATTTTTCTGGCCTCCTCAAAAGGGTGAACGCCTCTTCTTAGAAAAAGTTTCCGACACTTGAAGGAGGAAACTCGGGGATGGAAGACTCGTCTGCCAATTCGAAAAAGGCGGCATTTTTATTCTACTACACAATATGTAACCTGGACCAAGCAGAGTTGCTGTGTGGAGACAGAGGGGTCCAGGAGCGAAAACTTAATTAGGGAAGCGCTTATGCCGGTTCAGTAGGTGGAAAGCGACTGTCCATGTGACGGGAGAGCTTTCCAGCCCGAAGAACCCGAGGGGTCGAAAACCCTGAGGGACGTATTGGGGGTAAACCAATGCCGGAAGATATGGTAAAGCAGCTGAAGAATGCTGTGATAAACTACGAGATGGAAACCATCGCTGACCTAGCAAAGAGCGCGCTGAAGG
>JBGOXV010000032.1:0-11659 GCA_041479325.1 Thermoplasmata archaeon | reverse complement strand
GTCAACAGGGCCATTGCCGCCCCCATCAACATCTGGGTAGAGCACAACGACATAATGCCTGAGAGGGACTCCGGCTGGATCCAGGTATTCTGCGACAACAACCAGGAGGTCCAGGACATGGTCCTACAGGCGTTCAAGATCGCGGAGGATAAGCGCGTCGCATTGCCGATGACCGTCGGGCTTGACGCGTTCATACTCTCTCACACGGTCGAGCCTGTCGATCTCATGGATCAGGGGCTCGCAGACAAGTTCCTGCCGAAGTACGTCCCGCCGGGACCGATCATCGACCCGGACGATGTCATGGATGTCGGCGTGTTCACACCTCCCGAGTACATGATGGAAGCCAGGTTCAACATGGACAAGGCGATGAGGGAGGCCCCGAAGGTCATCGAGGAGGTCAACGCGGCCTTCGCCAAGCAGTTCGGAAGGAACCACGGCGGCATGATAGATCCTTACATGGTGGACGATGCCGATGCCGTGCTCATCACACTGGGCACCGCCAGCTCGACGGCTCACGAGGTCGTCGACGACATGCGTGCCGAGGGCAAGAAGGTCGGACTGGTCAAGCTGAGATTCTGGAGGCCTTACCCATCCTCTCAGCTCAGGAAGATCGCCGAGAAGACAAAAGCCGTCGGCGTGTTCGACAGGGCCGTGTCATACGGTGTCTCTGGCCCCTCGTTCATCGAGTTCAAGAGCGCTGCGTATGGTCTGAATGTGCCCGCGATGAACTTCATTGGAGGTTTGGGTGGCAGGGATGTCTCACTCGCGGATGTCAGGTTCATGTACGAGCGGCTGCTCGAGGCCGGGAAGACTGGCAAGGTTAAGCGCGATATCACATGGATGGGAACCCGGGGGGTTGAGCAATGAAGCTGAAGGAGATGCCCGATGAGGAGCTGTTCACGAGAGGGCACACCGCGTGCGCGGGTTGCGGAGCAGCCATCGCCGCGAGGAACCTGATCAAGGTGCTCGGCAAGGACACCGTTGTTGTGAGCCCGGCCTGTTGTTTGTTGATATTCAGCGCGACCTACCCGCTCATCGCATGGAAGGTTCCGTATCACCATGTGGCGTTCGAGAACACCGCGGCATGCGCCACGGGCATGAAGAGGGCCCTCAAGGTCAGAGGGAAGGATGCTACGACCGTCATGGGCATAGCCGGGGACGGTGGGACCGCAGACATCGGTTTCCAGGCGCTTTCCGGAGCTGCTGAGAGGAACGAGGACATCCTGTACGTGATGTATGACAACGAGGCGTACATGAACACCGGCATACAGAGGTCGGGTTCGACCCCCTTCGGGGCATGGACAACCACGACGCCCGTAGGAAAGGTCAAGTCCGGGAAGGAGAACTTCAAGAAGGACATGCCACAGATCATGATGGCGCACAACGTGCCATATGTCGCGACGGCCTCGGTGGGTCACATCCAGGATTTCATCAACAAGTTCGAGAAGGCCAAGAAGATCAAGGGTTTCAGATACATCCAGGTCTACACGCCGTGCCCCACTGGATGGAGGCACGACACGTCGAAGACGATCGAGATCTGCAAGCTCGCGGTCGACAGCGGCATGTGGACGCTTTATGAGTGCGAGAACGGCAAGGTGACGATTAACAGGAAGCCGAAGATGACGCCGGTGGCCGAGTACCTGAAACCGCAGGGCAGATTCAAGCACATGACCGAGGCGGACATCAAGAAGCTGCAGGACTGGGTCCTTAAGAAATGGGCGAACGACGAGAAGCTGGCCCAGTTCAAGAACTGATCAGTCCTTCTTCCTTCGAGACGCTTCGATCTCCCGTTTGCAGATATCAGCGAACTTGCACCATTCGAAGCAGCTCGGGAGCTTCTCTCTTGTGACCAAGCCTCCGCAGTGGTAACACTTCATGCTCTGCTCGGTGGTGAAGATCTCGATTTCTTTGCCGCAGTGGGGACATATGATGGGCTCCGGTATTGGCTCCATGAACGTCCTTGCACCCGGACAATGGGAGAACATCTATTGCACCTGCGTTGATGATGTGTTAGGTTAGGAGTGGTTTAGCTTTATTCCCCTAACTCGCAGTCATAGCTCCTTTTTCATCTCGATCTGCTTCATGGTGACCTTGAAATCGAATTCATCCAGCATGCGCACAGTCTGCAGGTCCTCGTTGATGTTGTATAGTGCGACCTTGAACACGCTCGCGTCCCACAGCCTCGTCAGCGCGTACTTCGCAAGAGCAGTGCCGATCCCTCTTCGTCTGGCCTCCGGGAGGACTCCGAGGAACGGGATGAACCCGCTCGTCTCCACCGCCCTTATCATCACGAAACCGCCCTCGACCTTGTAGGACTCTGCACCCTTTGCGGACTGGATCACCGCCGGGCGCTTCCTCCTCTGCCAGCAGGTGTCCTTATAGGACTTCTCGTGCAGGTAGAGGATCTCCGAGAAACTTGCGACCTTGGGCTGCAGTCCGAACCCCTCGAACCTGATGGGTTTGCCCTCAGCACTCAGGAACTTCCTCGAGATGGAGAACCCCAGCCGCTCATACAAGCGCTGTGCCTTGTCGTTTCCCTCGATTACCTCGAGGGCGATCGACTGCACGCCCCTGCTCCGGCACAGCTCCTCAGCGGATCTCATCAGCTTCGTCCCTATGCCGGAGGACCTGTACTGCGGTATCACGCCTATCCCGCCGATCCACGCCTCCTTCCCGTCGATGACAGGGTTGACGTAGCCGACAATCCTGCCAGCGTCTGATGCCAAGAGCACATTGGAGAGGTCTCCTCCGACCGACCTCTGGAAATCCAGGAAAAACTCCTTCGAGGACTTGATCGGGATGATGTAGTCGGAGAATGCCTCCTCCTGGACCTTCACCAAGTGATCAAGCCGTTCCGGAACGAGCTTCTCGATCCTGATGTCCTCTCTCTGCTGCCCCATCCTTAGGAACCTCTAGACCGCCTCGGGCTTCATGTGCGGAAACAGTAAGACCTCTTTGATCGATTGCGAATTGGTCAGAATCATCGCGAGCCTGTCGATGCCGACGCCCAATCCTCCAGTTGGAGGAAGTCCGTACTCAAGTGCGTGGACGTAGTCCATGTCTATCGGGTGGGCCTCCTCGTCGCCCTCTTCTTTGTGCCTCTCCTGCTCTCTGAACCGCTGCTCCTGCTCCTCGGGATCGTTAAGCTCCGAGAACGCGTTGGCGAACTCCCAGCCGTTGATGAACAGTTCGAAACGCTCGACCAGGCACGGGTTACCCCTCTTCCTCTTTGACAATGGTGAGACCTCGATCGGATGGTCTATCACGAATGTGGGGTTGATAAGGTGTGGTTGGGCCTTTTGGTCGAAGACCTTGGCCACCAGCTCGCCAATTGACGGGCAGCTGTCCGCCTCTCTGACACCCATGCTGGTCACCTTCGACCGCGCTTCCTCCATCGTTCGCAGGCCCGCAATGTCGAGTCCCGCATACTTCTGGATCGCATCGTGCATCGTGATCCTGGCCCACGGCCTAGAGAAATCCAAGACCTTCTCGCCGTACGGTATCTTTTCGGTCCCGACAATGTGCATCGCCGCGTCGTAGATCATGTGCTCTGTCAGGTCCATGATGTCGTTGTAATCGGCATATGCCTCGTAGAGCTCCATCGAGGTGTACTCCGGATAGTGCTGGGCGTCGATGTCCTCGTTCCTGAAGTTGTGGCCGATCTCGTAGACCTTCTCCAGATCTCCCACTATGCATCTCTTGTGGTAGAGCTCGGGGGCGATCCGCAGGTAGAGGTCCATGTCGAGAGCGTTGTGGTGCGTCTTGAAGGGTCTAGCTAGAGCTCCCCCGTAGAGCGGCTGGAGTATGGGGGTCTCGATCTCCAGGAACCCTCTCTCGTTGAGCCAGTCGCGCATGAATGCGACCATCTTGCTCCGCTTGATGAACTTCTCCCGGATGTCCTGGTTCATGATCAGGTCTAGGTACCTCTTCCGATACCTGGTCTCGACATCCTGCAATCCGTGGAACTGGTCGGGGAACGGCTCGAGCGCTTTCGAGAGTATCTCAAAATCGCTGATCGCGACGGTGACCTCGCCCATTTTGGTCCTGAACACGTGCCCTCTGATGCCGACATGGTCTCCCTTGTCGAGCGACTTGAACAGGTCGAACCTTTCCTGGCCGACCTCGTCGAGCTTGAAGTAGACCTGCACCCTGCCCTCCCTATCCTGGACATCAGCGAAGCCCGCCTTGCCGTGGATCCTCAATCCCATTATCCTGCCGGCTATTGCCACCTCCTCCTTGCTCCGCTCGGAGGTGGCGGACGCGTAGTCCTTCTTCATCTGGGTGGTGTTGTGAGTCCTCACGAACTTGTACTTGTCATATGGGTTCAGGCCCCGAGCCTTCAGCTCCTGGAGCTTCTTTCTCCTCAGGGCCCTCATGTCGCCATCGTCTTCTGCCATCATTCATCCCTCTTCTCGGATGTCGTTGCGTGATAATCGGCGGGCCTACTTAAAAGTAGGCCGCTCGCACGGCGGTAACCGGATTCTCGCTCCCTCTCATTCAAAATGCTCACCAACTGAACTCGGTCGAAGCCAGCAAAAGCGCGGGCTTCGCTAACTCTTCGTCTTCGTCGTTACTGCTTCTCGGATCGCGGATAGGAGCTCCTCGATCCTGAACGGTTTCAGGAGGAATCCCTTCGCCCCCGCTGCGATGGCCTCCTTCTCTATGTGGAGGTCGGCGCTTCCGAAGAATATGGTGGCTTTGGGGTCCATCTTCAGGATCTCCTGCGTTGCGCTGACACCGTCTCGGACCGGCATCCTCTGGTCCATAATGATTATCACGGGCTTCTCCTTCATGCGCTTGTACTTCTGGACGGCCTCTTCGCCGTCGGACGCGACGCCCACTACCGTGTGGCCGTTCGCCTCCAGAATATCCCTGTACAGATCGACGATGAATTTCTCGTCGTCAACGAGGAAGACCGTAGCTATACGACAACCTCCTAAATGCCGGCTCTATGGAATGCCAACCTTCCCCAGAAACCTATTTCCCGCGTTGTACCGCGGGAGCCAGACTGGGCTATCTCTATTATCTTGAACATTATATAATGGTTTTCCTGATGTCGCAAGTCGAAAAAAACCATACTGGAGGCCGCTCCCCGGCCTCTAAACCTTTAAATATCGAATCTCCCAATAGGACCGGTCGACAGATATGCCGAAGAACAAGAAAGGAGAGGGGTTCCACTCCGCGGCGGGTCTCATCAGGTACTTCGATTCTGAGGACGACAAGGCGCTCAAGGTCAACCCGTGGATCGTGGTCGGGCTCTGCATATCGATATCCGTCCTTGTAGTCGCTTTGACCGCTCTCTATCCGACGTGAACCTAGATCGCTTTTGGCAGCAGCACCTTGAAAACGCTACCCTTTGAGCGGTCGCCCTTGACCCTGTCTTCTACCCAAACCTTCCCCTTGTACGATTCGACAAGGGTCCGGGTGATGTACAATCCCAGCCCGCTACCTCCCCTTGTCGACAAGGCCGATTGTGTGAACCTGTTGAAGATGCTCTCCTTGATATCATCCCCTATGCCAGGTCCGCGGTCGGCCACGGCTACGCACCACATGTTCCTTCCATCCTTGGACTCTTGATCGATAGTGACCTCTACCTCGACCTGGTCATGCTCGTCGAACTTGACCGCGTTCGAGAACAGGTTGATGAACACCTCCTTGGCAAGGTCGTTCATGTCTGAGAACTTGGCCGTCTTGTCATCGCTCATTACCATCTTCACATCGCGGTTGGGGGTACTCGATTCGACCGTCTTGAACGCCTCTTGGATTACGGGCACCAGGTCCAACGGCCTGAAATCCTGGCTACCAGCTGACTCCACCTTCGCGTACAGCGTGACGTCGGCCACCAACCGCTTGAGGTTCCAGATCTGGTCGAGTGCCTTCCCCAGACTCTTCCTAGACGGTTCCGGCACTCTCGGACGCGACATTGCCAACTCGACGAACCCGCTCACTGCCTGCACGTAGTTGTTGATATCGTGTCCGATCAGGTCCACCAGGAGTGATATCTCCTTCCGATCCTTCTCCGCTTTGCTGTACAGCTCGGCGTTCTGTATGGCGATTGCAGCGAGGTCAGAGAAGATCTCGATGACGCGCAAGGTCTCGTCCCCGGGAACCTTGTGGTTGTCCGGCTCGTCGATCTCAAGATACCCGAGAATCGACCCGTCCTTGTTGTACAAGAGGAAGTCGATGTAGTCGAGCTCGTGCCATTCGTCGGGGAACCTTCTCGCGTTGTCGAGCCTCTCTGGGTGATCCACCCAGAGCATGCCTTCCTCGTCCGGATACTCGGACATCTCGGACGGGACATAATATGCGTTCTTGCCGACCTTGAGTTCGGGTTTGAGGTCATGCACCATCCGTTCCATCGTGTACTTGACCTTCCTGATCGCCGCCTCGCGGGTCGGCTCGTAACCGTGCGCAGCTCGGACGGCGAACAAGCCGGTGTCCTGCTCACGTATGCCTATGTGGCAGCGCGCGACGCCAAAAGTCTCGGAGACCGTCTTGACGATTCTCTCCAGCAACTGATCCAGGTTCTCAACGTAGAGGAAGTGCGTCGTGACCTCCAGGATACTCTCGAGCGCTACCGTCCTCGTAGATATGCCGTTTGAGTTCGAAGAAGTCGGTTCCATTGTCCGTCCATGTGCCGGGTGGTTCCACCAGATATCCCACCGGGGCTTCCCCTCTTAGTAGATGGCTCAACTGGTATTATGTGGTTGCGGAGTGGTCCTGCGAGTGCAGCTGTCGGACAAGTATGTGCGTTGCTGTCCGAGGCATGCCGGAAATGATATATATCGTTGGGACTTTCGCTAACATGCTCGGGGCGCTCGGACATGGCACAAGCGAAAGTCGTGTTTGATTGTCTTCACGGGTAATTCCACCCGTTCTAGTCCAGGCGCTGAAGAGCAGTTTTTGACGTACCGCTGTCAGCTCCGGCCATCTCTTCCGGGGACCGCGGGGAGCGAGGAGGTGTCCAGTTGACCATGGTCAGGATAGCCCTTCCCAACAAGGGCAGGTTGAATCAGAGTGCGATCAGACTGATGAACAAGATCGGATTCCCGGTGCCGGACTCCAGCAATAGGACTCTCCTGGCCGAATTCGGGAAGGGCAGATACCAGATCCTTCTGGCGAGAGCCCAGGACATTCCGGAGTTCGTGGAGATGGGCGCCGCGGACCTGGGCATCACCGGCCTTGATATCGTTATGGAAACGGGCCGAAAGATCGAGATGGTCATGGACCTCGACTTCGGCAGGTGCAGGCTGGTCGTCGCGGTGCCGGATGATTCGGAGATCAAGGACCTCCAAGGCGTGAAGGACGGATGCAGGGTGGCCACATGCTTCCCCAACCTGACGAAGACGTATTTCTCGATGATGGGGAAGAGCGTTCATGTAGCTGAGGTCTCGGGCGCGACCGAGGTGGCCCCTCAGGTGGGCCTGGCGGACATCATCACGGATCTCACTGAGACGGGTTCGACTCTCAAGCTCAACCACCTCAAGGAGATCGGGGTCGTGCTCGAGTCAAGAGCAGTCCTGATCGCGAACGGGAAATCGATGCTTGAGAAGAAGGAGCGGATTGAGGAGGTCACGGGAGCGGTCGAGAGCGTTATGAACGCCTCCAATAAGCGGTACCTGATGGCCAACGTGCCGAAGGCCAGCCTACCGAATCTGAAGACCCTCGTGCCTGGAGTTGCCGGTCCCACGGTCATGAACATCATCGGTCGCGATGACGTGGTTGCGGTCCACGCGGTCACCAATGTGGACGAGATCAACGGCGTCATCACGATGTTGAAGAGCATCGGAGCGACGGGCATCCTTGTGATGCCAATCGAGAGGATGGTGATTTGAGATGCTGACCTTCGAGCTGAGCGACATGACTGCCGAAGAGACTCGCTCAGTGCTCGAGAGGGAAGGCGTTGATCTCGTCGCCGCCGCGGAAAAGGCTCGTCCCATAGTTGAGGACGTGCGGTCCCGGGGCGACGTCGCAGTCAGACGATACGCCAAGAGGCTCGATGGTCTGAAAGGGGAACAGATGCGGGTCAGTGAGTCGGAGTTGCGCTTGGCTAGGAACCGGGTTCCCCGCGTGCTCCTTGACGCACTACGGGTCAGCAAGCTGCGCATTGAGTCCTTCCACAAGAGACAGGAACCGATGCAGTTCCAATACCAGGACGAATGTGGCACCTTCGGACAAAGGATAGTGCCATTGGGAAGGGTCGGAGTGTACGTGCCTGGCGGATCCGCAAGCTACGCATCGACGGTCCTGATGGCGTCAGTGCCTGCGAAGATCGCAGGGGTGAAGGAACTCGTTCTCTGCACCCCAGGCCATGACGGGAAGGTCCCTGACGTCATCCTCGCCGCCGCCTACCTGTGCGGCGTGTCCGAGGTATATGTCATCGGTGGTGCCCACGCAATAGCCGCGATGGCCTACGGCACATCGACGATCGAGAAGGTCCAGAAGATCGTGGGCCCCGGAGGCGCGATCGTGACGGCAGCGAAGCTGCTTGTCAGGAACGATTGTGACATAGACTTCCTCGCGGGGCCATCAGAGGTCCTGGTGTTGGCAGATTCGAAGGGCGACCCGGAGCTGATCGCCACGGACATGTTGGCCCAGCTCGAGCACGATTCTCAGGCAAGGGCCGTACTGGTGACCACTTCGAGAAGTGTAGCGGACGAGACAAAGAAGGAGCTCGAGAGCAAACTCCTGATGGCCGAGAGGACCGAGATCGCGTCCAAGGCTGCGGCGGAAGGAGCGATATTCATTGTCGTCGAAAATATGGACGCGGCCATCAGATTCTCCAACGCCTACGCGCCGGAGCACTTATTGGTGGATGTTGCAAGACCGTTGAAGTTGCTCGACAAGATCGAGAGCGCAGGCTCGGTGTTCCTGGGGAGCAACTCGTCAGTCGTGTTCGGGGATTACTGCTCCGGGACAAACCACATACTTCCGACCAAAGGGGTCGCGAGGATGAGATCCACTCTCTGCGTTAACGACTTCTTGAAGACGATCCCCTATCAAAGCATAAGCTCGAACGGTGTGAAGGAGTTGGCCGGGATAGTCGATATCCTCGCCCGCTCGGAAGGACTACCAGCGCACGCGGAGGCGGCGATGGCGCGCAGAAGGAGGCTGAAGGTCTGACATCGATTGGCGAACTCCGCAGGAGGACCATCGGGGAACTCACGAGACCGTCGTACTCGATCCACAGCAATGACATGGTCCTGCTGAACGACAATGCGAATCTGTTCGGGGTGAACCCGGCCGTCGATGAAGTTGCCAAAGGGTTCGATTTCTCAAGGTTGTGGGCATATCCCAACGAGAACTCCGATCACCTTCGCGCTCGGATCGCGTCAGAGTTCAGCATATCGCCTGAGGAGGTCATAATCGGCAACGGTTCCGATGACCTGCTGGATCTAGCCTCCAGGTGCTTCCTGAATCCGGGCGACACGATGTGCTCGCCGAGCCCCACGTTCGGGATGTACAAGTTCTATGTGAGGCTCAACCTCGGCAGAGTGTGCGAGAAGGTCCTGTCGAGAGACTTCTCTTTGGATCCGGACCCTATCCTGCGGGAGAAGGCAAAGCTGAATGCCATTTGCCAGCCGAACAACCCGACTGCCAATCTGTTCGATAGGTCGGCCGTCAAGAGGATACTAGCTGGATCGGACGGGATCACCATCCTCGACGAGGCATATGGGGATTTCTGCGGGTCGAACATGCTCTCCGACGCGATGAACTCCGAGCGCACAATCGATATCCGGACGTTCTCGAAAGCCTATGGGATGGCCGGACTCAGAGTGGGCTTCGCAATGTCAAGAAGAGAGGTGATCGACGAGCTCAGGCAGGTACGGACCCCGTTCGGAGTGAATTCGTTCAGCGAAGCGGTGGCCATGAGGGCCATTGAGGACAAGGCATGGGTCAATGAAGTGCTGGCGAAGGTCAAATCGGAGGCTGCCTATCTGAAGCCGAAACTGGAGAAGCTCGGCTTCACGGTCTATCCGACCAGCTGCAATTTCCTCCTATGCAAGTCCCCGGTCCCGGGCTCGAATCTCGTGAGCGCCCTGAAGACTGAGGGAGTCGCAATAAGAGACTGCAACATGTTCCCTCTTCTGGAGAACCACGTGAGGATCACGCTCGCCCCACGTACGATGCTCGACGTGCTCCTCGAGAAGCTGGAGAAGCTGATACCCGGAGGCAAGTGATGGAAGTCTCGATCATCGACTATGGTGTCGGCAATCTCTTCAGCATCGCCAAAGGCCTTGAGCGGGCAGGAGCTAGAGTCTGCGTGGTGTCCGACCCGAAATCACTTCTCGATGCCGGATGCATCGTGTTCCCTGGCGTGGGAGCGTTCGGCGCGGCGATGAAATCCTTGAGACCGGCACTTCCCGAACTGAAGAGGTGCATCTCGAAGGGAACACCAGCATTGGGCATTTGTCTGGGGATGCAGATCATGTTCGAGAGGAGCGAAGAATCTCCAGGTGAAGGTCTTGCATTCATCGGCGGAGACGTGAAGAAGCTGAAGACCGGCCGCATCCCGGAGATGGGCTGGAATGAAGTCATGAACAATGGAGATGCTCTCTTCGATGGGATCCCAGAGACAGCTCAGTTCTATTTCGCGAATTCGTATGTCTGTCACCCCAAGGAGGAGGTTTCAATCGCCATGACCGAGTACGGGGAGAGGTTCCCATCCGCCATCAGAAAGGGAAATCTCTGTGGAGTGCAGTTCCACCCTGAGAAGAGTGGACCCGCGGGTCTGCGTCTTCTCAGGAATTTCGTCAAGATCGCAGAGGGAACGGCATGATCGTGATTCCGGCAATCGATGTCAAGGGCGGCAAATGCGTGCAACTGGTCGGAGGCAAGCCAGGCACTGAGAAGGTGGAGATCGATGACGTTATGGCCGTCGCCAGGAAGTGGGAGGCGGACGGCGCTGAGATCATCCACATGATCGACCTGGACGCGGCGCTCGGAACGGGGAACAACGAAAGCCTAATCGAGATGCTCGCGGCGAGCCTCTCCGCTCCGGTCCAGGTGGGTGGTGGTGTCAGAACGGAGGAGCGGATTCGGAGGCTGTTCAAGATAGGTGCTGAGAGGGTCATCATCGGCACTCGCGCCATCAGGGACAGAGCGTTCGTCGAGAAGGTGTCGAACGATTACCCGGAGAGCATCGTCGTGGCGATAGACGCGATCGAGGAGGAAGTCCTCATCGAGGGATGGCAGACTGGCTCGGGAAGAGACATGCTCGCAGTGGTGAAGGACCTGGAGCATCTTCCGATCTGGGGCTTCCTGTACACCAATGTCGCGGTCGAGGGCAGGCTCGAGGGGATAGAGCCCAAGCCCATCCAGACGCTCGTCCGAAGCACTGAGAAGCCCGTCATGGTATCGGGGGGCATAACGACCATGACCGATCTCGAGATGTTGTATGAACTCGATGCTCACTCTGCAGTGGTCGGCATGGCCATTTACACTGGCAAGATAGATTTCCGAAAAGCGGTGGGGGAGTTCAAATGAAGGGCAAGGGCAGGAAGGTAAGCATATCGAGGCAGACTAGGGAAACGAATGTCCACATCAAGCTGAACCTCGACGGCACTGGCAAGTGCCAGTGCGAAATCCCTAACGAGTTCCTGGCGCATATGGTCGATACACTAGCCAAGTACTCCGGAGTGGACCTCGAGATATCAGC
>JBGOXV010000031.1:0-12169 GCA_041479325.1 Thermoplasmata archaeon | reverse complement strand
GGGTGCAATTCGTTGGATATCGGGGAGGCCACATAGTACTGGATGTGCTCCTCCTCGCCTCTCTTGACCATGTATCCTGGGATAGTGATCTTCCTCGCGCCGATGGCCGTGTGGCCGTGGACGATGAACTGCCGGGCCTGCTTGGGGGTGTACGCGAACCCTTTCCGGTAGATGATCGTCTGCAGCCTTCTCTGCAGGATAGCCTCGGTCGTTAGTGTCAGAATATCGTTCAGGGTCGCGCCTTCCAAGGGCAGCAAGGATAGTCTCGCGCAGCGTTCGAGCAGCTGGTCCGTCTCGATCTTCGCTTGCGGGTCCTTTATCCTGAGCCTTGCCTGGAGCTCTCGGCTTTGGGCCCTCAATGCTCTTACGAGGGACTGTGCCCGCCACAGCTCCTGCTTGTTCTTGAGGCCGTACTTCATGAGAAGCTCGTTCTCGGCCTTGATGCGCTCGCCTTCCCACGGGTGGGCTGGGGTCTCGTACTTCCTTCTAGAAAACTTCGGGTCTCCCATGGGTCACATTACTCCTTCTTCTTCTCGCTCTCGCCAACGGCTCCTGGCTCGAGCTTCTTCCTGATGACGCCCATGGTCATGCCGGTCCTGCCGTTGGACCTCGTCCTCTGACCCCTGACCTTCTGACCCTGTTCGTGCCTGATGCCCTTGTAGCATCTGATCATCTTCATGAGATTGATGTCGTCCCTTCTGTTGAGCTCGACGTCGACCCCCACCAGGTGCATGTCCGCGCCCGTGGACCAGTCGCTCTGCCTGTTGACCATCCAGTGCGGGACCTTCTCGGAGTAGTCGTTGATGAGCTTCTCGAGCTCCTCCGTCTTCGGCTCTGGAAGGTCTCCGATCTTAGTCTTCCTTGGGATGCCTGCGGCCCGCGCGATGACCTCTGCGGTCCTTATGCCCACACCCTTGACTGCTGAGAGGCCTACGACGATGCTCTTGGTGCCGTCGATGTCGGTGTTCACGAGTCTGACGATGTATCTGAAGTTCTCGTCCCTCTTCACGAGGGGCTTCTTCTCTTGGGGCGGTCCCTTCTTGCCTTTGGCTTCCTTGCCATCCTTGCCGTCCTTGCCCTCTTTGCCTTCCTTGTCCCTGGGCCCGCCTCTCGACTTGGTCTCTCTCTCCTTCTCATCGGCCAAACGTGAACCTCCGCGGTAGTCTCTTACAGAGTCTCCTCCAGACCAGACAATAAGCGCTGACTGGAGAGCATTCTCCCCGACACACTAAGGCCTATTAAATACTTATGCTGCTGGCGCTTCGCAGGTTGGCTCGAAATCGAGGCTTGCCAGTATCTACTTTTCGTCCTTCGATTGACGTTCTCCGACCGCCGCTTTCGAGTGCCTGTGATCACCCTCACGGTCTCCGTGGAGGTGCGTATGGATGTGGGCATGAGCGTGCTTTCCCCTGCGGTCCATGACCTTCGTGAGCTGTTCCACCGCCTGATCGAGCGAGATGGGCAGGTCATCCACGGGGTATCCCATGGTCTCCAGAACCCTGAAGAGCTTGGAGATTGGCGGGAGCTCCAAGCCCGCCTCATGCATGAGGTCCCGGGCGAGAACGATATCCCTCATAGTGCCCTCCATGAGCATCTCCACGTTGAGCACCACGGCCCTGTCGACAATCTCAGCCGCCGCTTCGAGATCGTGCGTCGCAATCAGCATCGTCCTGTCCATCTCCTTCAGGAGCCCGATCAGCCCCGCCCTCGACCTGGGGTCCAGACCCGAAGTCGGCTCGTCAAGAAGAAGGATGGCAGGGTCCATCGCCAGGGTCCCCGCCATAGCCACACGCTTCTTCATGCCGTAGCTGAGCCTGTGCGTCTTCCTCTTGGCGATGGTCTCTATCCCGGAGCTCCTCATTGCCCTTGCAACCCTTCCCTCGATGTCGTCCTGTCCCAGATTCCTCGGGCCAAAGGCCACATCCTCCTCAACGGTGGGCATGAATATCTGGTCATCCGGGTCTTGGAACAGCAGTCCGACCTGTCTCCTCAGGTCGTCGGCACTGGACTCTTCGAGTGGTCTGCCTCCAATTGTGACCTGCCCAGAGAAGGGCATCCTGAACCCGGCTATCAGGTGCAGGAGAGTCGATTTGCCAGCGCCGTTGGGGCCGACCACGGCGACCTTCTCCCCCTTGTCAATGGAAATGGACAGTCCCTTGAGTGCCACCGTGCCGTCCTCGTATGTGAATCCGACGTTCGCGATCTCCAGAGGCTTCAAGCGATCACCCGGAGCTGGAGGACAAGGAGCGCCCCCGCAATGGCCGCAAGGCCGGACGCGAGGAGGACATCCTCCAAAGCGACCTGTGATCGCCTCCAGGGGGTCATCTCTTGGCGAAAGCCCTTGCATTTCAGACCCTCGTAGATATCATCGGCCCTGTCGAAAGATCTGACGAGGACCATACCAGCAGTGAACGAGAGCACCTTTAGACCGTATCTGTCAAGCAGGTTCCTTGCTCCCCCGAACCCCCTTGCCTTCCGGGCGATCGACATCCTTGAGAGTTCCTCCGAGAGCAGGAGAATGTACCTCTGTGTGAGCATGAGCAGAGTCGTGATGACGGCAGGCACATGGAGTCGTCGCAGTCCCGCGAACAGGTCAAAGGTCTCCGTTCCCGCCGCGAGGACGAGCAAGGGCAACACGCACGCCGATGTCCTTGCCCACATCTCGATTCCACGCTCCCAGCCACCGAAAAGGAATACGGACACGGATGCGAAGAGGATGAACGGTAGCGCGGTCAAGTACAGCCTGGCAAGATAGAGGATCGGCAGCCTGCTGGCGAACACTAGGGTCAGTGCGACGGCAAGCGAAGCGAGCACCAACCCAAAGTCCGTCAGAACAGCTGAGACGATCACGAGCCCGAATATCCCCACCACCTTGGCCCTGGCATCCAGTCTTCCGAACCAAACGTCCCCAGCGTACTCGCTCAGGTGGGTTCTGCCATGACCTCCGAGGTGAGCGATTGTCATGGTTTCGAGCCCCGGACTGCTTTCAATCTGACCAGCTTGATGATCACGGTCGCGACGAGGGCCACGACAAGGAATCCAAGGATGCCTGCGAAGAGCGCACTGAAGTAGTTCTGTCCGTACTCGAATGGACTGGAGATCAACGGCTTTCCGCCAGCGGTTCCTGCGTGCTGCATGACCTTCTCCAATCCGTCCTTCCCCTGACTCGAATACAGGAAATACAGCGGTAGGGCCAGTGCGAAAACGATGAGGATTGCGATGACCGCTCTTACTGTGTCGTTTGAGATGGCCCCTCTGAACCCTGGAAGCGTCCTCCTGTTCGGGTTGATCGATGTGATGGAACCGGGGGACACGCTCCAGAGATACGCCATAACGCCCGCTGTGATCAAGGCCTCCCCGATGCCGATAATTGCATAGGCGCCGAGCATGGCTGGGACCGCCACGGTCGCCGCTATACCGTACGTGCCCGAAGAGACTGCGTAGCTCACCACCAGCTCACCAGCGCACGCTGCGGCGGCGACGAACACTGATGCCCACGCAGCGGCTCCCACGACCAATCCTCCAACGACCTTCCCGGAAGTACCTTTCCTCTCGGACAGACCATTCAGTAGGGAGTAAATCCCCCATCCGGTCAGCGGCGCGATCACAGCCACGTTGATCGCGTTCAATCCCAGTGCGGTTATGCCGCCATCCCCGAACATCAGGCCTTGGATGAGCAACACGACAGTCATTCCGATTATTGCGATCGTGGGCCCCGAGATGATGGCGAACAGCGCACCACCAACGAGGTGGCCAGTCGTGCCTCCACCGATGGGGAAATTGAGCATCTGCGCGACGAAGATGCCGGCAGACAGAATTGCCACTCTTGGCAGGCTTCTCTCCTTGATCTTCTTGCCTGAGAGTAGCAGGACAGCGGCGAAGACAACAAGGAACTCGATCCATCCGACCAGGCTGACCACTGGTGCCATCAGCCCATCTGGTATGTGCATCTGGTCCCCTCAGTAATACATTACGATGTTTTCGTAATACCATAAGTCGCCCCTTTACTTAGCATCTTCCACTGAGCTCTGGTAACGCTTATCAGGCCGGAGCACTTTTCGGAGGCGATGCCAGATAAGACACGGATCTCATTGAGCGTTTCCGAGGGCCTGCTCCAAGAGTTCGACACGCTCTCGCGCAACCTGGGTCACACGAACAGGTCGAAGGCCGTGAGCGAGGCCATGCGCGAGTTCGTCGCAGGCAGGAAGTGGGACATGGCGAAGAAGGGTGAGGTCCCGGGTGTGATCCTTGTCACATACGACCATCATTCAAGGGGAGTGAACCGCGCTCTGACCGAACTGCAGCACGATTATCCCGATGCAATCACCGCCACGATGCACATCCACCTCTCCAAACACACATGTCTCGAAGTCATCGCTTTCAAGGGGCCCGCGGATCGGGTAAGGTCGCTGGCGAAGACCCTTCGATCCAAGAATGGTGTCCTCGACCTCAAGGTCGCCACATCACCAGTGTGATTCGTTGAACTATTAATGTGCACTATGCTTAGGGGGCTCCCCCGACTAGTATCAATATGATGGCCGTGGCCAGACCCGCTATGACGAACCTCAACCCAGTGTAGACTATCATCTCTTTGATGAGGCTGCCGAGGTAGGCCCCGAGTACGAATAGGAACCCAAGGGTGAGGCCTATCGCCGCGACGACCGCATCGTTCAGGGGAAGGAAGAAGAACGGCAATAGCGGGACGAATGCCGCCACCAACGGTGCCACCCCGTGGGCCATGGCACTGACGGATATGCTGACCTTCATCGCGTCGACGCGGTCGCCCTCCACGGGCCGGAGCATGGCCTTCTCGAGATGCTTGTGCTGCAGCATGTGCTCGACGCGCTCTGCCTCATACGCCCCTACAGTGCTGGATATGGAGAGCGCGATGCCTCCGGAGAACCCCGCGGCAAGTATCAAGTGGCGCGCAAGATCCGGATGATCGTGACCTTGTGACGCATACGCCCCGATGATCACTCCCAGGATCGTCAGTGCGCCGTCGAATGCGCCGATGACGAAGTACCTTCGAGCGATCGCGCCTGACTTGGTGAGCTTGAGGTGTGACCGCAATGTCTTCAGATACTCAGAGAAGTCCGCCATCTATTGCTCACTTCTCTCTAGTGTTTCCTTCGTCATGTCGAGGACACGGTCCAACGCCGGTTCGAGCTTGGAGGCGTCGGTGCCTCCGCCCTGGGCGAAATCCGGCTTGCCCCCGCCCGAGCCACCGACCATCGACATCGCCTCCTTGATGAGCGGCCTGCAATCGAGGCTGACGTCTGGGCTCCTGGCTATGACCACTTTCACCCCTTGCTCGTCTGACCCGAGGAGAGCTACGGTCTTCGGGTGGCCTATCAGGAGCTTCGCGAGTCCGACGAGGTGTCTGATGTCCTCGGACTCGACATGTCTCACGATGCTGACCCCCTTGACCCGGACGGCCTTCCCGATCAGCTCCTCGACAGTGTCACCGACTCTGCCCTTCTTGAACGCATCGAGCTGCTTCATCAGCTCCTTCCGGTCGGCCATGAGCTTGTCGATCGCCTCTCCGATCTTCTCAGGTGTGGAATTTAGCTTGATGGCTGCGGCGCTGACCGAGTTCCAGAACCCCATCATCTGTTCGACCTCTGGCATGCCAGCCACGAACTCAAGCCTCACGACGCCGTCCTGAATCCTCTTCGTCCTGAGGATCTTGATCGCCCCCACATCGAAGGTGTTCTTCGTGTGGATGCCGCCGCAAGCCTCGACATCGAAATCGCCGATCCGGACCACCCGGATGTCCTTGCCGGGGACTGCTCCGCCCTGGTATAACCTGAACCCGTACCGCTTCTCGGCGACGTTCCTCTCCATGAACGTGCACTGGACCTTCGTTCCCGAGAGAACGGTTTCGTTCGAAAGGAGCTCGATCTTCTCGAGCTCACCGGGTGTAAGGTCGGCGTAATGGGTGATGTCCAGCCGGGCGAGGTCGGCGCCTTTGTGCGCCCCTGTCTGCCAGACGTGATTCCCAAGTATCTTCCTGGCGGCGCCGTTGATGATGTGCGTCGCGGTGTGATGCCTCTGCAGCCTCTTCCTTCGGTCCGAGTCGATCAGGCTGGTGATGAGCTTGCCCGGGACCGCCTGCATCTCACCCTCGACCTTGTGAACGACGATGTTCCCGACCTTGTCCACGTGCACGACCTTCATGTCCTTCATCGTGCCAGTGTCGCTCTCCTGGCCGCCGCCTTCGGCGTAGAAGTAGGTCTTGTCCAGCACGACCAGGTCGTTCTGTACCGCGAGGACCTTCGCCCTGAACTTGTACTTGGAGGGGTCCTTGTAGAACAGGAGCTTGGTTGGAGGAAGGTTCTTTTTGAGTCTTGTCTCGGGAACGGCCTCCTCCCGTTCGACCTTCGAGTGCCGGGCGGCGACCTTCTGGTAGAAATCGTCTGGGACGTGAACCTTGCCAGATGCGAACTCAGCTACCACATCGGGGTTCAGTCCGTGTGAGTCGTATAGCTCGATCAGATCGTCCTCGTCGATCTTCTTCTTCCCGCCTTCGGATGCCTCGAGCCTTTGTACGATGCTTCTGCCCTTGACCAGCGTGTCCTTGTACTTCTCCTGCTCGACATCGACCAGCTTGATAATCTCGTCCTTGTTCTCCTTGAGGTCCGGGAAATCCTTCGAGAAGTAATCGACTTGCTTCGCGACAATGTCGGAGAGCTTGAGGTCGAGCTTGATCTGGGCCATCTCCCTCAGGGCTCTTCTCACGAGTAGCCTGGCGAAGTAACCCTGCCTCACATTCGATGGCACGACCCCATCGCTGAGCATGAACATGAGAGCACGGGAGTGGTCGCAGATGACATACATGCTCTCGAAGGGCTTCACCTGTTTCAAGAAGTCGTCCAGGCTGACGCCGAGTCGGGCGGCGGTGTCTCCCCTGAGCGCTCTAACGTCGGCGGCGTTCTCGATCTTCATCGACCCGGCCACTTTGGCGTACTCGGCCAACACTTTGTCATCGATGCTCGTTCCCGAGAGCTTCTTCAGCTCCTCCAGCACGTCTCCGAACACCGCCTCGTAAGCCGAGGGCGTGCCCTGCGATATCCACGTGAGCCGCTCAAGACCGTACCCGGTGTCAACGACCCTGATGTCCATGGGCCTCTGCTTCCCATTCTCAACGGCATAGCTCATGAAGACGAGCGTGGCGACCTCGACTCCCCCGAGAAGCACCTCCAAGCAAGGACCTGCGTTGCCACCTCCCTCCCACCAGGCCTCCGAGTAGTTGACCAGCTTCGGGTCGAGACCCTGGACCTTCGTCAGGAACTCGTGGCACAGCTCCGTCGTCCGGTCCTTCCAATAGATCTCCTTGTCCTTCTTGTTGAAGACGTGGTGGGCCATCATCTCGAACATGGTCAGATGAGACCCGGTCTTGCCCACATTATCGATGTCGTTGAATCTTACGCAGGTTTGGGAGATTCCAAGGGGGTTCGCTGGTGGTTCGACAACTCCCTGGATGACCCAGGGCTGAAACCCGTAGATGCTGGCCTGAGTGAAGAAGACGTCGTCCCTCCACCTCGCCGTGATCGGGTATCTCGCGATCCTCGTATGGCCGTTCTTCTCGAGGAAAGACAGGAAGCTCTCGCGCATCTCGTGTACGGTCAGCTTCTCCTTGAAGAGTGACTTGCCGATGAACGCGTACTCGACGCATGGGGCTTCGCCGCAGGTGTTCGAGTCACCCAGCGTCCAGAAGAACTTGCCGCAGCTCTTGCACTGCTTTCGCTGGAAGCCCTTGCTCTTGAAGAAATCGAGTTCGTAGTCCTGCGGCTCCATTCGCTTTCCACATGAGTCTTCAGGATTTAACGGTTTTTGCAGAATGGCCAGACCTAGGGGTCTTCAAGCAGCGTCTTCCACGATTGCGGACTGACATCCAAGCGATGGGACGGTCAGCTGAATGTGTATGAGGGATCGTGCAGTCGGTCCTTGATGCCCTCGACCGGCGTTCCCTCCTTGATAAGCTTGGTAACCTTCACGACCTCCTTCTTGGTGCCCAGGAGGATCGCCCCGATCATCTTGCCGTCCTTGATCACGAACTTCTTGTAGATCCTGCGGTCCGCAGTTGTGGCCCTGATCTCCTCTACGCCAGGCTCCGGTGGTTCGTGGAGTGACCTTACTGTTCCGATGGATGTGAGATCGAATCCAGCGACCTTGAGTGTGTTGGAAGGCACGGTGCCCGCGTAATCGGGAGACGGCTGGTCAAGTATCTTCTTCGCAGCGATCCTCGCCTCATCCAGCGCCGGGGGTATCATGGCCCACACCTGTCCGTTGAACTCCGCGGCGTCCCCCAAGGCGAATATGTTGGGGTCTGAAGTTCTGAGAGACGGGTCGACTAAGATGCCCCTGTTCACCTTGAGCCCAGCTTCCTTCGCGAGTTCCAGGTTCGGCCTTGTCCCAGCCGAGACCACTATCAAGTCCCCATCTATCCGTCGGCCGTCCTTGAGCAACACCCCCTCCGCCTCAGTCCCAGCGCCCAGCACCTCCTGGGTTTCGGCCCTTACAAGGACCTGCGCCCCGGTCTCCTCGATCCAGCCTTGAAGAATGTCGGCTCCCTCGTGGTCAAGCTGACGCAGCAGGAGATGCTCCCCGCTCTCAAGAATCGTGATGTATAGCTCGGGAAAGGCGGAGCACAGTCCCCTACCCGTCTCCAGTCCCAGGAGTCCTCCTCCGATTACTATTACTCGCTTGGACCTGGCTGCATGCTCCCTAATCTTCTTCGCATCCTGGAGTGTCTTGAGCGTGGTGACGTTCTCCTTGGGAAGTCCAAGGAAGGGAGGAACGAATGCGCTCGAACCAGTTGCGAGTACTAGCTTGTCGTACCACTCCCAACTACCCCGAATCCGAATTCGCTTTTCTTGCCTGTCAATTCTCTCCGCTCTGTGGTCCAGATGGAGGCCCAACCCGTGGGTTTGGTACCAGTCCAGCGGATAGAATGGAAGGTCTTTCTCCTGGACCTTGCCTTCAAGATAGTCGATGAGCCTCGGCCTGGGGTAGTAGGCGGTTGTCTCCTCTGTGTAGACGTCTATCGTCACTTCCTGATCGCTGTCTCTCATGGCTTTCGCAACTGTCGTCCCTGCCACGTTATTTCCAATAACGATTACCCGCACAAGCATCGCCCCACTCATCGGCTTTTCATCTGCTAGAGTTGGAACGCATGGGTCATCTTTAAGATTGCGCGGAAATCCTGAACAACTTTTAAGCCCAGCGGGGCGAATTGGGTATGGGACGGAAATGGCGATCTGTGGGAATTGCGGGAAGGACAATCCTTGGGATGCCAAGTTCTGCAACTCGTGTGCAAAAGAGCTTGCGCCCCCGGTAGCGAGAGTGTGCACAAGCTGTGGGGCTCAGAATGCTCCTGAGATGATCTACTGCGGGCAATGCGGGACAACCCTAGATTCGGCGAAGACCGTAGCTGCAAGTGCCCAGCTCAAGGCATCGAATGAACCAAAGAACTCGGCTTCCGGGCTCCCAAAGAGGTACTGCAGACATTGTGGGGCGGAGGTGGATATCTGGGATACCGTGTGTCCGCACTGCCATGAGGACCCTTCCTATGTCACGCCAGGCTCGATCCCGAGTGATTCTGATTACTATAAGACTGATTATGACTATGAGCCCTCGAAGAGCGCGAGTGGTGCGGTGATAGGGGGAGGAATACTCGCAATACTCGCCGGCGTGCTCGCCCTTGGCCAAGGAATTCTGTACGCATCTGTTAGCGCTGCGGTCTATGTTCCCACGGGGGCGGTGTGCCTGTGCGGGGGCATCGACATACTATTCGGTCTTGCCTCACTAGCTGGAGGGATCATGGCTCTGAAGCGGACGAGTTTCACGCTCGCTCTCCTTGGGGCGATCCTTGGGATGCTGGGGTTCGGGTTCCTCATTGGGGCGCTGTTCGGACTGATCGCTGTGATATTGATAGCTGTATCGAGGAACGACTTCGATTGAGGTCGATTCGCAGGAGTCGGAGCTGACGATGACGAGATGCCGCAACTGTGGGAGGGTGAATCCCGACCGGTCTGCGTTCTGTGATAGGTGCGGCAAACCGCTCACCGCTGAGCAGATACCCATTAGAAGCCGGGAGTGTCCCCAATGCGGCGTGTTCAACTCGGTGGCGGCGACATCCTGCAAGGCCTGTTCCACGGTTCTGCCCAGTCTATATCCGGACATCAGCTCGACGCTTGCATCCACAGGGTCACCCGCAGAAACGGACGGATGGCTTCAGGATTCGGTCGAAGCAAGGTCCCAGAAACCCTCGATAGCGGCTGTGCTGATGGTCGGCGCGGGCATCTTGGAACTCTTCGCTGCGATTCGAGGATTCACGGCACAGGTCCCAACAACGGATCTTCCGATAAATGTCTCCGGCTTCATCTTCTTCTGCGCCTCGCTAGAATTCCTCATGGGCCTGATCGTCATCCTAGGGGCCTATGTGGCTTTCAAGAGAGGGTCATTCACGTTGGCAGTGATCGCGACCATCGCGGGGATGTTGGGTGTGGGACTGCTCGACCTGGGCTCCCTGATGAGCTTGGTCGCGCTCGTGCTGATCGCCCTGTCGAAGGACGAGTTTCTGGAATAGGATCAGACCGAGATGGACACAGTGCAGGTCGATCTCTGCACCTTCCGCCGAGAGAAGGATTATGGCTGAGTACGAGTTCACTGGGCCGGGCAGTCGATATGGTGGAACCCTTACACAAAGACCGGCGTGACGCGTTCCTCATTCTCGGGGCCATATTCACAATCATCGCAGGTGTCCTCTCCCTCATGAACGGAGTGGAAGGACTCCTGTCCAGAGCCGGTCTGTACTCATTCCTGCCGGATGGGGGAGAGGGTCTGGCAACTTTCTGCAGCATCCTGCTGCTCTTGTTCGGCGTGATCTCGATATCAGGCGGTATTTACGCCTTCACTCCCAGGGCCCATGTCACGCCTGTGCTCATCGGCGCGGGGCTGGGGATGCTCGGGGGAGGCGTGTACGGGTTCTTCCTTGGTTTAGCGGCGATCCTCCCTTTCTGGATGGCCAACGTGGATCTGTAAGGTTTTGTTACTCGATGAGTCCAAGAAGAGTTATATTCCGCCATCTTGCTATGTGCAGCTGAGGTGCGGGAATGGCAGAGTGTCCTCAGTGTGGTGCGACAAATCCAGCATATGCGGTCTACTGCGGCAAGTGCGGGCAGGAGCTCCCTGAGGATTTCAGGAAGCGCGCGGCGCAGGAGCCCATAGCAAATGACGCGCGGCCCCCTGGTCCTCCTCAGGATTTCAGCGGTCCCGTGCGGAGAGCCACACCTTCTGTTCGCCCATCGGGCGAGAGGCTGGATGTTCCGCGTGCGGTGTTGACCCCTGTCCCCTCGCTTTTCGGGACAAGGGAATCCCACCGCCTGGAACTCAACCCGAATCCGATGATTGGAGGCAACTGTGCCATTGCCGCGGGGTTCTTGGGTGTGATACAGGGTATGGTCCTGGTCTCTGGAGGACCTGCGTTGATCGATCTTTCAACCACGTCCTCCGGCCTTCAAATAGTGCTCGGGTTGATTGGAATTGCGTTTGGATTCCTATCCATACTCGGGGGCCTAGACGCCCGCCTCCACATGAAGTACAGACAGTCTTTGACTAGGGCGATCCTGGGCATGGTCGCCTTTGGTTTCGTGATCGGCGCGGCGCTCGGGCTCGTGGCGGTGATCCTTATCGCGCTTTCCCAGGACGAGTTCGACCAGTCAAGAATCTAGCGCCCATGCTTACAGAGATGAAAAATGGATGGTGTGGAAGGATACAGCAGAGCTTCATGTGCGATACGTATAACGGCTGAGCCGAAATTACCAAATCGGCATGTTGTTTAGCGACTACGACGGTTAGTGGCCGCGGACTGAATGTCTCGGCGGACCTTGACACTTACATCCCGGCTCTATCAACGCCATCATGTAATGGCGATCGTAAGATGCCTCGTTTTCGGGGTGGCTTCAAGCTTAGATGCTTTCAGCTTTTATCCATTATCGCGTGGCTGCTCAGCATTGCCTTGCCAGACAACTGATAGACTAGTGGCGACGAAACCCCGTTCCTCTCGTACTAAGGGATCCTTCCCGTCAGGCATCAAAACACTTCCAGCAAAAAGCAACAAACCTGTCTCACGACGGTCTGAACCCAGTTCACGATCCCTTTTAAT
>JBGOXV010000030.1:0-12341 GCA_041479325.1 Thermoplasmata archaeon | reverse complement strand
TGGAGCGTTCGAGCGCAAAGTAAAATAGACTGAACCCGATGACTGGGAAAGGCCTCGCTCGAACTCGGAAAGGGGAGGGACTTCTTGCTCGACAGGAACAGGGTTTTCGACATCGTGGATGGCTATGATCTCAAGAAGGCCAAGATAGGCGTTGTCGCGTCCCACTCCGCCCTGGACGTCTGCGATGGCGCCGTCGAGGAAGGCTTCAGGACGGTCGGAATATCTCAGGCGGGCAGGGACAAGACCTACGCGAGGTACTTCCGCTCGCAGCGCGGCAAGGACGGGAAGGTCCTCAGGGGGGTAGTCGACGAGATCCACACGCTGAAGAAGTTCGACGAGATGATGGACCCGAAGTTCCAGGCTATGTTGAGGAAGGACAACATCCTGTTCGTGCCGAACCGGAGCTTCACATCGTATGTCGACCTCGGGGAGATAGAGGATAAGTTCGAGGTCCCGCTCGTAGGCTCCAGGGCGCTCCTGAGAAGCGAGGAGCGAGGGCAGGAGAAGGATTACTACTGGCTGCTCGAGAAGGCCAAGCTCCCATACCCGAAGAAGTACGACGACCCGGCCGACATAGACAAGCTGGTGATCGTCAAGCTGCACCACAAGGTCAAGAAGCTGGAGCGTGGGTTCTTCACGGCCGCATCCTCGAAAGAGTTCAGGGAAAAGTCAAGGTCGCTCATCTGGCAGGGGGTCATCACTGAGGAGGACCTCGCAATGGCCAGGATCGAGGAGTACATCATAGGACCCGTGTTCAACCTCGACTTCTTCTATTCGCCACTCGAGAGCAAAATGGAGCGGATAGAGCTGATAGGCATCGACTGGCGCTTCGAGACCTCCCTAGACGGCCATGTCCGTCTGCCGGCATCGCAGCAGATGACCCTCGTCGGCGACCAAGCGCTTCCGGAGTACACGGTCTGCGGCCACAACTCGGCTACGATGAGGGAGTCTCTCTTGGAGGGGGCCTTCGACCTCGCGGAGAAGTACGTGAAGGCGACACAGGAGCACTTCGCGCCGGGCATCATAGGCCCGTTCTGTCTCCAGACCTGCGTGGACAAGGACCTGAAGTTCCACATCTACGATGTGGCACCGAGGGTCGGGGGCGGGACGAATGTGCACATGTGGGTCGGGCACCCGTATGGCAACACGATTTGGCGGACGAATATGAGCACGGGGCGGAGGCTGGCGAGAGAGGTCAGACTTGCGATCGAGACGGGCCAAGTCAAGAAGATCGTGACATAGTCCGTATATCGTCATCAATCAGCACGCCTGCCCCTCTGGACGCGCGCACTGGCCATTGGTGGAGGCACGGGCCCGGTGGCTAAAGCTTATAAAGGGGCAGTCTATTTGCCGGAATACCTTTTTCCAGCGGGGGTCATGGTTTCGATTCCCAGGAGAGAGAGGGGAATTGCAATGAAGAGCTACGCAATGAGAAAGCTATCAGCCAGCTTTGTTGTGCTGGTAATGGCACTGTCAGCCCTTGTGGTAATCCTGCCCAGCGGAAACTTGGGTCAGACCACCTCGGGCGTGAACATCTATGTGCCCGTCGCATCTGGCGGGATCCCAGTTACAAACGCCGTGGTGAATCTGACGGACGTGCACACAGGTGGTGTGATATCTGCCATCTACTCACCGGCTAGGACCTCCTACGTGGCTTCGAACCCGGATCCAGGCTTCTACAGGGTCGACGTCAGCGCTGTGAATTACTTCAATCAGCCAGGCGCCGCCTCGGTCGTCTTCACTGGTCTCAGGAACATAACAGTGAACCCGGTATCGATGACGCCGTTCCCGACGAAGAACATGATTTACAACGTCACAGTGACGGCAACCGCCGGAGGCATCGTGTCCGGTGCGTTGGTGGGATTCTACAACACCAGCCACAGGCAGTTCGTGTCCACTGCGGTTACGAACTCGCTCGGATGGGCCGTACTCACAATGTACAAGACGACAGTGGCAACTGACGTCAGCTTGGTAGTCATCAAGAGCGGCTTCGAGACACACACGGCGGCTGTGGCCGTCAACTCGAATGTGACGACCTCAATCGCCCTCGACGCATCGCTCAGTGTAGGCGCATTCGTGCAGGACTCCAACGGGAACCCGGCGCAGAATGTCGTCGCATATCTCATCGACACAGACTCTTCAGTCCTGTGGGTCAAGAGGGTCCTCAGAACGACTGGAAACCTGTTCTCGTTCGATGCATATCCCGGCACATTCACCCTCGTGGTGGACTCTCCCGGGAACAACGCTGATGTGAGGTCGCTGACCGTGGCTGCGCCCGTTTCGCTCAACATCGCCCTGACCGAGCAGACACAGAGGGTCGAGCATGTCGACATGGCCTTCGGAGGGGACTTCAGCCAGTTCTCGCTAGCGGTCGCCACCACATGGTCCTATGACGATGCCTACCCGGGATTGATGTACAACGACATGGGCAGCCTGAGGGCTCAGATCGACCTGGTCATCGGAAACGGCAACGGTGTGCTTGACAACGCCGAGATCACCAGCTTCAACAGCACCCTTGTGACATACGGCACGCAGTACGTCACCAGCACGGACCTCCTGGTCGTCAACCAGACCGAATTCACCAACGCCACTGCCACGGACTTCAAGTTGGGTCTGACGGCAGGGTCAGTGACTTCCACTGCCGGAGTGGACTACTCCTACGACTGCGCGTACACCGCGCATGGGGTCATCGCTTCGAGCGGCTCGGATTATGTCCTTAACGCGACGGCAAAGCTGAACAACCCGAGCGTGGACCACAAGTACTCTGTCTCGATCATCACCGGATACGAACTCGTACAGAACTTGACACCGTCCGGGGGCGCGGTCATGGGCTACAAGAACGTGACCTACGACACGAATGTGACGGGGACCGGTTCGGAACTGATCCAGCTCAGCGTCCAGAAGTCGATGGTCCCGATCGTGGGAGCCGCTGTGAAGCTCCCGTCGCAGAATGCATCGTCCGTCATGAACAGGACCAAGGCACCGAACTACCTCAAGTGGTACATCGTGCGCACGAACGGGAACATCACCTTCAACGCGACCGGCTCGAGCGACCCCAACGGCAACCCGCTGACGTACATATGGGACTTCAATGACTCAACGCCAGTGGTCACGACCATGAACAAGTCGGTGGTGCACAAGTTCGCCAGCTCCTTCGCCATGTCCCACATCAACCTGACGGTAAGGGATGTCGCAGGACTCGTGAACAGTACGGACATAAAGGTGATCAGCGACGACAAGGTGCCCACTCCGGTGATATCGGCCATCGCAGGGAAGATCGTGGCTGCGGGCAACGTGATCACGGCGAACCAGAGTGAGCTCATAACGTTCAACGCCACCAGCTCTTGGGATGACGCAGTGTCGGATGGCGACCACCTGGGTGTGATCGACCACGTGAGTTTCAATTACGGCGACAAGAACGCATCTGGAGTCATCTCGTGGGCGAACCCGCAACAGAACGTGACACACGCCTACCCGAACGCGGACACATATCATGTGGTGCTCAACGTCACCGATGTCGTGGGACACTACAAGAACGTAACGCTGACGGTCAATGTGAACGACACCAGTTCGCCCTCCGTGCGGTTCACGGTGAAGAACTCCACATGGGGAACGTACTTCGTGGAGAACGACACCCTGACCTTCGACGCGAACGCCACCAGGGACAATGTGTTAGCCTCCAACTACACCCTCATGGACTACTCGTGGTCGTTCGGGGACAAGACCTGGCAGAACGGGACAGGGCTGTTCAACGTGACGCACGCATATGCCAAGATAGGCCAGTTCAGCGTGACGCTGAAGGTCACCGACCTGTCGAATAACAACGCGAGCTCCACGAGTCAGATCCAAGTCGCAACCGGACTCAGGCCGAACCTGATCATCTCCAACGTTATCTACGACCCGTTGAACTTCACTCAAGGGCAGATCGGGTACATATTGGTGAACATGACCAACACAGGGAACGCCCCGGCGAACAGCGTGACCGTGCAGTTCTACATCGTTCCGGACAACGGTGGCCCCCTTGTCAAGATCGATGGGACGGGCGTTATGTGGAACGGCACGACGGTCGTCACGACCGTCCTCCCGGGCGGAAAGGTCCAGTTCAAGTTCCCGTACAAGCCTTCGGGAACGGGCACGCTCACGCTGAAGATCAACGCGACGTCCTCGGACCAGCTAACTCCTTACTCATGGACTGCCAGTGGCACTAAGGCGTTGCATGTGAAGGAAGCGCCATACAAGGCGCTCCTGCTCTGGATCGGCGTCATAGCGGTCATCGTGGCGATACCCTTGCTGCTCTTTGTGTGGATCCGGTACGGGAAGCGCGAGAAGAAGGGCCCGAGAAGGGAGAGGAAGGAGCTCAAGGAGAAGGAATCCGTCAAGGAGAAGGAATCCAAGCGGAAGGAAGCCAAGGAGCTCAAGGAAGAGGAAGAGCTATAGCCCCTCCCGAGCATCGCCAAACCCTAGGAAACCTCTTAACTTACCTTTTCATCTATCTAAGGTTAGAATGACTAACACTTGGCGCCTTTTGGACAGTGGGCTAGTGCCCCCAGTACAATCTGCTGCACTCGACGAGGCGATCCTGACGGCGCACACATCAGGCTCGGTCCCGAACACCCTTCATTTCTACATCCGGTCCGCCCCGACGATCTCCGTGGGCTACTTCCAGAAGATATCGGAGACCGTCTACCTCGACGAGTGCAGGAAGCGCAACGTGCAGATCATCAGGAGGAAGTCCGGCGGAAGCTCGATCTACACCGACAGGGACCAGCTGATATTCGCGCTGGTCGTGCATGAGAGCGAGCTTCCGAACGACAGGACGGACTCGTTCAAGGTCATATGCGAGCCGGTTGCACGCGCCATCAGCTCTTTCGGGGTCGATGCGAAGTACCGGCCGATGAACGACATCGAGATAGCCGGCAAGAAGCTGTCCGGGAACGCGCAGCTGAGGCGGAAAGGTTCCGTGCTACAGCACGGGACGGTGATCGTCGCCGCCGACCTCCAGGCGATGGACGCGGTCCTCAGGCTCCCTGGATCAGCCGTGGGCGATGTGTCGAAGCCCTCGGACAGGGTGACGAGTCTGGCATCAATCCTCGGGACGAAGCCCGACATGAAGGCGCTGAAGTCCAAGATCGCGGAGGAGATCTCCGCAGGTTTCTCGGTGAAGTTCGCTCCAGGCCCGATGACCAAGGAGGAGCGGAGCACAGTACACGAGCTCATCAAGGAACGCTATTCTCGAGAGGAATGGAACTTCAGGTTCTGACGGCTACATCTCGGATGGCGCCTCGATGCCGAGACAGTTGAGCGCGTTCCCGAGCGCCCACCTGCTGGCCTCCACGAGCGCCAGTCTGGCATCTCTCGACTTCCCCTCCGCCTTGAGGACCGGGACGAACCTGTAGAATTGGTTGAACTGGGTCGCGAGGTCTTGGGCGTACGCCGCCAGGACATGGATTTTCCTGTGGTCCGCGCATTCGTCGATCACGGACGGGAACGTGGCTATCGTCTTCGCCAGCTCCTTCTCGTAGTCGTTCTGGAGTGCCTTGGGGTCGAATTCGCGTCCCCATTCGCCGGCCTTCTCCAGGATGGAGCAGGCACGCGCATGCGCGTACTGTAGGAAGGGCGCGCTCGAGCCTTCGAAGTTGAGCGCGTCTTCCCACTTGAACACGATCTGCTTCTCGGGCTGGATCCTGACCACGTTGTATCTCAGGGCGCCGATCCCGACGACACGCGCTATCTCCCTCATGCGCTCCTCGCTCAGGTCGGCCCGGCGCTTCTTGACCTCCTCATACGCCCTTTCAAGTGCCTCGTCGATGAGGTCGTCCAGATTGACAACCCTGCCCTTCCTCGTGGACATCCTGCCCTCGGGCAGGGACACGAATGCATAGTAGATGATCTCGGGCTTCCTCGCGATGCCCATGATCGATAGCGCTGCAATGAGCTGCTGCATGGCCAGCTTGTGGTCCTCTCCCAGGATGTTGATCGTCACGTCCGATCTCGCGAACTTGTCCATGTGATATGCGAGGTCCCTTGTGGTGTACACCGACGTGCCGTCGGCGCGCGTGAACACCCACTTCGTCTCCCGTCCGGTGATGCCGAAGCTCTCCAGCTCAAGGTAATAGGCTCCGTCCGATTCGCGAGTGTGTTCGGATCGCTTGAGCTCCGCGATGATCCTCTCGACACTCTTGTTCTCCACGAACTTTGATTCGAATGTGAAATTGTCTATCTCAACATTGATGGTCATCAGGGTCTCGACGAGCGCGGTAAGGACCTTGCCACAGGCCTCCCGCACGTCCTTCACGATGAGCGGGTCCCCGTGCTCAAGCTTGAGGAGCATCTCGTCGATCTGCTCCTTCACTCCAGGATCTTCCTCCGACCTCTTGTTGGCTTCCTGGTAGTTAAGGACAAACCGATAGTCGTCTCTCTCCCGCTCCGCCTTCCCCTCCACGCTCAGGTTCTTGACCCCCCAGGCCATCATCACGGCCTGGCGGCCCATGTCGTTCACGTAGAACTCCGTGGTCACGTCGTATCCTGCCAGTCTGATTATCCGCGCGAGCGTGTCGCCAATCATGGGGTTCCTGGCCCGACCGACATGGATCGGCCCTGTTGGGTTGACGCTCGTGTGCTCGAGCAGGATCCTTGCCTCCTTCCTCCCGCCGGAGCCGAACTTGTCCTTCTTCTCGAGGGCCTCGTCGATTGCCGCCTTCGCGAGGACATCGAACATGACATGGAAATTGACGTAGCCGCCTGAAGCGGAGACCTTCTCGATCATGCCTTTCGGATTGATCGTAGCAGCGAGGTCCTTCGCTATCGCGTCCGGTGACTTCCTGAGCTTCTTCGCCAGTGGGAAACAGGGAAATGCGATGTCCCCCATGCCCTCAGGGGCCTTGTCAAGGACGATCGGCGTATCCACCTTGAGCTCGGCCAGGGCGTGTCTGAGCGCATCCGTGACCTCGCCCTTGAACTTCTGGAACGCATCATTCGTCATAGATCTCAACTCACCCTGAATCTGAGTATGCCGCCGAGCCCGCCGAACCCCTTGAGGAGCAACCCGCCCTCCTCCGAATCGCCGGACACGAATTGAACCTTCGTGTTGTTCGCAGCTGCCATCTTGTGCAGCTCCCCGACGAGGTCGTCTACCTCGTCCACCTTCATGAACGAACTGCACTTGTCGCACTTTATGTCCACGGTCGAGTCTTCTGCCATGGCCTCTTTCTTCGCGCCGCAGGTTGGGCATGTCAGCTTCAGCCGGACCCTCCTCAGGTCCTCGGACACTATGAGCATGTCCACCGCCCCGATCAACAGCGCGTTCTTGACCTGCTCCTCGCCGTAGATAGCGAGCCCTCCGTCCGCCTTGCGTATCTCCTCGAAGAACTTATTCATCAGGTCCTTCTCGCGTATGAGGTCGAGGTCCTTCAGTTCCTCCCGGGCGTTCTCGACCAGCTCCTTGAGCCCGTATTCATCGGTGTAGCCGACGTCGAAAGTGTCCACGATCTTCTTCTGGAGCTCGTAATGCAGGTACTCGCTCTTCGCGAAGAAGTCCTTCGTCGGTCCCGGACCTCCTATGAGGATGCCCTTGAGGTTCTTCTGGCTCAGGAAAGCCTCGTTCGCGATGCCGGCCACCTTCTTGTAGTACTCGTGGGCGGCTATCTCTATGGACCGCTCGAACCTGCGCGCGGATTGGCCTCCCCTGCCGTGCTTGCTGGGAACCAGGGATTGGATGTTCTTGACCGAGACTATGCGCTTTCCGTGCAGGAAGCCGATCGTCGCCTCGCCCCTATCGATGACTATGAGCCCGTAGGACTCCTTCGTCGTGAGCATGGCCTCGATGGGTTCAGTGAAGAACGCCGAGTCGCATCTGTAGATGAAAGTGGGCACGGGGTCCGGCGGCTCGAGCACGAACTGGATCATGTTGGTCTGGTCGGCGCCTATGGCCCTGTGCCCGACGAAGAAAACGAGGCCGTTCCCCGGGGGCTGCTTGAAGTTCTTCAACCTCGAAAGGATGGAGGAGATCGCCCCCTGCACATTCTTCCTCGTGCTGGCCGATTTGATGTTGGAGGATTGAGAGTACTCTCCCTTCAGGTAGTTCGCGACATCGGATATCTGTCGCGTCGGGGGTATGTAGAGTGAGATGAGCTCCGTCCCCCGCCCCTGCAGTTTCTTGACTTCCTCGAGGCTTCTTCGGAACTCATACTTCTGGAGTTCGGTCAGCTCGGCCATCTAGAACATTCCCAAGCCTTTTGTACGGGTTAGAGCGTTCACCATTATAATAGTTGAGCGCAATGGAACCAGTGGTCCTTTCTCTCGGTGGCTCCGTCCTGGTCAAGGACGAAGGAGACACATCCTATCTCCGGAAGCTCGCGAAAATCCTCATAGCGGTCTCCGCAACCCAGAAGCTCTATGTCGTCGTCGGCGGGGGCAAGATCGCCCGATACTACATCAATGAAGGAAGGGAGCTCGGGGCCGATGAGAGCTTCCTTGACGAGATGGGGATAGAGGTCACGCGGCTCAATGCGAGACTGCTTATCGTAGCACTTGGAGACCATGCTTGCGATGTGCCTCCGAAGGACTATGACGAGGCGCTGCGCGCAGGCAGCAAGCACTCAATCGTCGTCATGGGGGGCGTAAGTCCCGGGATCACCACGGACGCCGTCTCCGCGCTCCTTGCCGAGCGGGTGAAGGCCAAGAGGCTTGTGAACGCCACTTCGGTCGATGGAGCATACACGTCCGACCCGGCGAAGGACCCGAAAGCCACGAGGATCCCGAGGATGACCCACAAGGAGCTGGTCAATCTGGTCAGCGGCACTCCACGGGGAGCCGGACCGAACATCGTCTTCGACCCAGAAGGAGCGAGGATAATCGAACGCTCGAAGATATCTCTCGCAATCGTGGCTGGGAGGGACCTGCCCAACCTCTTCGAGGCACTTCAGGGCAACAAGTTCAAGGGCACGGTCGTAGGACCGTAGATTCTCGATTCAGCGAAGTCTGTCCTGTACCTTCTCGCTTCTCAGTTCGCGCAGCGCATCGGACGCTATCCATTTCGCGCTTGAGGATTTTGATCTCGCGATTTGCTCCCCTGCCCTGATGGCTGCCTTGTTCAAGCGCCGGTTCCTCTTTCCTATCTGCCTCAGGGCCCAGTTGACGGCCTTCTTCACGAAGTTCCTATCGTCGCTTGAACCCTCAATGATGACAGGAAGGAACGCGAGGAACTTGTCATCGTCCGCGACCTTGTCATGCACCGAGAGCGCTGCCATCATGACATAGCCTGCCCTCTTGATGTACTCCTCCTCCCTCGCGCTCCACTCGAACGCCTTCTGATACGCCAGCCGAGTCTTGTCGAACAGGTTGCTGCAGCACGCATCGCACACGTCCCACGAGTCGAACCCTCGGACCCAATCCTCCATCTGCTCCTCGGCGACTTCCTTGGGATCGTCTATGAGGCAGGCAAGCACACGAGCTTCGTGGACGCCGCTCCTCCAAAGCCTGAGGGCGAGGCGATGGCCCTTGCCGATCTCCTTCGCCATAGCTCGGAGGGCGGGCACGGAGATACCGAGCGTCTCGCTCCTTGGTCGTATCCCGAATCTAGCCATCCCCGCGACGTTCCTCGGGTTCTCCATCGATCTCAGTCTTTTCAGAATCTCAGCGTAGCTCTGCTTCGCGGTCTTCATTTCCATCATCATCTACAACGGTTCGAGGTCATCACTGCTGATCTCCTCGATTCCGCAAGAAGCGAACCTCTCCCTCAGCTCTCTATGTGCGGGACTCGGCATTCCTTTCTTATGGAAGTAGACCTTCTTCGAGTGCTCGCTCTTCTCCGAGACCTGCCTTATCATGTCTCCCGTCAGGGACCCGAGGGCATAGTTCGCGGCCATATGACCTATCGAGACCTTCTTTGACAACGCTACCTCAGTGAATCTGGGAGCGTAGTGGCCTCCGCCGACGCACACGACTATCGGATATCGGGTGTCCTTCATCTCGAGGATCGATTCTGCGATGGCCGCTGCAGCATCCTTCCGACCCCATAATTCTTCGTAGCTCCCTATCTCTATGTAGAATGCCGGTGAGCTCACAACTGGCCCGTGATGAGTGGTCTCGAACGACACGCTGAAACCCAGGCCGCGGGCGTGCGTTGCCACGTTCCTCAAGGCAGAAGTCATCAGATGAGGTGAAGTCCTGCACAGCACGCCGGGCTTGCCGCCGAAGTCCGCGGACGAGTAGTTGCCTATCGGGTGCACGGTCAGGGTTGGTATCCGAGATTCAGCCCTGTGCCTCGAAGCGAAAACCACGAGCTCGACTGGCTTCTCAAGGGCTTGCGCGACCCTTTCATCGATGTAATCCTCGTCGAGATGAATCCGGTCGACCTGGACCATGACGAAGTCATCCCTCTTCAAAGCGGGGTGGTTCTCGAACACCCCCGTCTGCGACCATCCTGGCTTCTCCAACAACCTCGCCCGGATGTTCATCGAGGCGGGGTCCTCCGAGGATGTGACTATGAGTTTCACGATTCCCCTAACCGTTCCTGTGGCCATTAACCCTTTTGCAGCACGAGGATTTGAGATGGAAGAATCTGTTCAGGGTTCGATTCCAAAAGGCCGCATGAATATGGTCTTGCATGGGTAAGAATGAAATAGTCAGTGTGCAGTATGATTTTAGGTTCGGCTGGGGGAAGCGGAGGAGCCTGGCGAGTCTGTGTTTCCCCATCGTATATCCGATCCGTGTGGTCAAGAGGGGGAGAAGAGAGTGGCAAAGAGAGTCGTAGCAGCCTTTCTGTTGTGCGCCGTCATGGTGCTCGTCGCCGCGGTTCCGTTGGTCGGGGCCGACACACACCATGTAGTCAAGGGTTCCCAGGGGCCAAGGGCAAGCGCCGTGTCCTGGCTGTACGAGCCGGTGGATTTCGGCATTTGGAAAGGACATGTTGTGAACTCGGGGCTGAAATCCATCGCCGTTGATGTCAGCGACGTGACGACCGGCGCAGCAACCTTGATCCTGCACCAGAGAATCAGGTTCGCGGCTTACCCATCGAATGTGGTTGACACCGATGCAGTAATTGTAGCCAAGGGCCACGTATACAACATAACCGTGACGCCAAGCGGCCCAAAAGGTTCCTCATGTACTTTTGATGATTCCTACGTGATTCCCCCGCCACCACCGGTGGCGTTGTTCACTATGACCATCAGCGGTGGGACTGTCATGGTCGATGGCTCGACGTCGTACGACATTTCCGGAGTGATATTGGAATGGGCCTGGGACTGGGGCGACGGATCGATTTCCGGGCCAAGCGCGACTCCCACGGCCACGCACACTTACTTATCATCGGGCGCTTACACGATCGAGCTGACCGTTCTGAGCAGCACCGGGCAGACGGGCTCAGCATCTCATATGATCACAACCTGGCCCCCACCACCACCAGTGACGTTCACGTGCACCGTGAGTGGCTTTACTGTGATGGTCGATGCCTCCGCGAACTATCAATATCCTCCAATCGTCAGCTATGACTGGAACTGGGGAGACGGATCGACGGGAACCGGCGTCAAAGCGACCCATACCTACGCAGGCCCGGGAACCTACACCATCACGCTGACCGTGACGGACGCAATCGGCCAGACAAACTCAGTGAGCAAAACCCTCTATCTTGGCGGGGGCATGCCACCGGTGATGGCGTTCACGTACACCGTTGGCGGCTACGCTGTGACCGTCGATGCGTCCTCGTCGACCGATGACATCGGAATCGTCAGCTATGCGTGGGACTGGGGGGACGGGACTACCGGGATTGGCATGATCGCCACCCACACGTACACTGCGGCAGGTCCATATATCGTCACGCTGACCGTGACGGACACGGCAGGCCATACAAGCTCGATGAGTCGCTACGTTCTCGGTGGGTCATATCTCTCGCCAAAAGCGGCGTTCACCACCACTGTGGGTTCAGATTCGCGAACGGTGACCGTTGACGGTTCCGCGTCAACGGGTGTTGGCCTCAGCTACGCCTGGAACTGGGGCGATCAGTGGACCTCAACCGGGGTGACTCACAATCACATCTACTGGTGGACAGCCGAATTCACTATCACTCTGACAGTGACAGACACATTTGGTCACACGAACTCGGTGAGTGAGACGGTTCATGTCGTGGCTCCCGCGATTCCGCCTCTTCCTTTCATCGTGTACGGGCATACATTCGCCAGCGACAGTGTTACTCCGCTGCCCGACTGCACCATATCCGTAACCAATGTCAGGATGGGTGAGACCTTGATCGGTATCATGTCCGATTTTGAAGGGCTCTACAGCTGCGACCTCAGCTTTCATGCACTTGGTGGCGACACTCTACTCGTGCACGCGATAAGCCCAGC
>JBGOXV010000029.1:0-12570 GCA_041479325.1 Thermoplasmata archaeon | reverse complement strand
CAAGTATTCCCTCGGTGAGGACCGCCAAACCAGCCCTGATCGCCCTTTCCATCGCGAACTCTGTCGATTTCGCTGGAAGCTTGGCGTATTCCTTCGCGATCAGTATGGAGACCTCCTCTCGGTTGTGGTCCGTGCTCAGCTCCCTAATCCGAGAGGCGATGCCTTCCACGTCCCATTCGAAGAGCAGCTTCTCAACGCGCTCCGCCAGGTCCGCAGCCTGGGGGATCTCCACATCGATCTCGGGGTCCAGACCTTTCATCCTCGCCCGTCTGGCGACATCGTAGCAGGAGTCCACCTCGCGCTGGAGGCTGGAGAAGTACTCTTCCATGGATTCACTGCAAACAACCGTCTTCACATGCTCCCCCTGAAGCCGATGATGACATCTCATCCCGCTTCGGAATGATTAGATGTGCAATCCCGGCAGATAATCAGCACTGCGACTATAAGGGTTGCTCGGCTTTCAGAGCCGCGACAATCCTGTCGATTAGTTTCGTAACATTGTACCCCGTCGAAGCTGATATCTTCAAACGTTCGTCCTTGCTCTTCGTCAGGTCCGCCTTGTTCTCCACCTCGATGATGGGAACGGTTGAGAACTGCTCCCGTATCTGCTTCAACAGATGCTCCTGTTCCGACATGGGGTATCCGCATGTCTCCGTCGGGTCGAACACGAATATGACGATGTCAGCGAGATGCTTCAGAGCGAGGATTCCCCTCAGCTCCATGCTATTCCGCTCTTCCAGGGGCCTGTCCAGGAGTCCCGGGGTGTCGACAACCTGGTACCTGAGGTACCTCCTCTCGAACGTGCCGACGGAGATCTCCTGAGTCGTGAACGGATAGACTGCGACCCTTGGCTTCGCAGTGGAGATCTTCGCAACTATCTGGCTCTTGCCCACATTGGGGGCACCCGCGATGACCACTGTCGGCTGCTCGGGGTTGATGGCAGGGTACTTCTTCATGATGTCTCTTGCTTTCGAGAGGAACTTCAGCTCCTTGCCCACCTGTTTCACGAACGACGATATCCTGCCGTATGCGGCCCGCCTTAGCTCGTCTATACGATCGATCTTCCTCGCTGCGGCCATCTGTCTGGTCGCGTCCCTAGCTATCCTCGCGACATTCCCCCTGGACCAGTCGATCGCACCGAGCGCCTTCTTCAGCTTGTCCCTGCCGATAGTGACGTTGATGAGCTCTGCGTAGAACGGGCTCTGCCTATCGATGCTGGGGAACGCCTTCACGTACTTCCCCATCGTGCTGACGATTGTGTCGCTTGAAGACTTCAGCTTGGAGATGTTGATCTCACGTACAGTCTCGAGCCTTGTCGGTCCTTCGTAATCCACTTTTGAGGCCCTCTTGAAGGCCTTGTCAAGGATCTCGTCTGCTGTCAGGACGGTGGGTATCTCGAACATCGACTGAAGTCCATAGCCGAGCTGCTCATAAATACTCTGGTTCGACGGAGAGGCAAAAACCTATAACCAGGCTAATGGCCTTCCAGTAGACGTGGTCGACAGGAACATCAAGGCCAGAAGGGGCGACAAGCTCATATGTAAAGGCTGGAGACAGGAGGCCATCCTCAGGATGCTCCAGAACAACCTGGAAAATGCTGAGAAGCCCGAGGAGCTAATCATCTATGGAGGAACAGGGAAGGCGGCCCGGAATTGGGAGTGCTATGATGCGATCGTCGAGTCGTTGAAGACCCTGGGAAATGACGAGACACTTCTTATTCAATCCGGGAAGCCCGTCGGAGTCTTCAAGACGACCGAGCTCGCACCGAGAGTGTTGATTGCGAACTCGCATCTGGTGCCACATTGGTCGACTTGGGAGGTCTTCCACGAGTTGGAGGCGAAGGGGCTAATCATGTACGGTCAAATGACCGCTGGGGGCTGGGCGTACATCGGCACGCAGGGGATCCTCCAGGGAACTTACGAGACCTTCGCGGCATGCGCGAAACATAACTTCGGAGGTTCGTTGAAGGGCAGGCTCGTTCTCACCGGTGGACTGGGAGGAATGGGCGGGGCGCAGCCTCTAGCAGTGACGATGAACGGAGGCGTCTGCCTCGCGGTCGAGTGCGACCAGAAGAGGATCGACAGACGCGTGAAAAACGGATACTGCGACAAGAGAATGGTCGACTTGGGCGAGGCCTTGGAGACCGCGCTCAGGGCGAGGAGGGAGAAGAAGCCACTCTCGATCGGGCTGCTGGGCAACTGCGCCGAGATACTTCCGAAAATCGTCGAAAATGGCATTATCCCTGATGTCGTCACCGACCAGACCTCAGCCCACGACGAGCTGGGCGGATACATACCCAAGGGGCTTAGCATGGACGCGGCCGCCAAGCTCCGGGTATCTGATCCGGATGAGTACCGCAGGAGGGCAATGGAAAGCATAGCCATTCATGTGAAGGCTATGCTGGACCTGCAGCGCAAGGGCGCTATCGTCTTCGACTACGGGAACAACATACGTGGACAGGCGCTGAAGGCCGGGGTCTCTAATGCATTCGATTTCAAGGGTTTCGTGCCCCTGTACATCCGGCCAATGTTTTGCGAAGGCAAAGGCCCGTTCCGATGGGTCGCGCTCTCCGGAGATCCCAATGACATCATCAAGACCGACAAGGTCGTGATGGAGGAATTCAAGGACAATAAGCAGCTGGTCGACTGGATCAAGCTCGCCGAGGAAAAGGTCCCCTGGGAAGGTCTGCCTGCCCGGGTATGCTGGCTGGGTTTCGGGGAGAGGGTGAGATTCGGGAGGATCATCAACAGGATGGTGAGGGATGGCGAGCTGAAGGGACCCATCGTCATTACTCGAGATCATCTGGACTGCGGGTCTGTTGCCTCGCCAAACAGGGAGACCGAGGGGATGAGAGACGGGAGCGATGCGATAGCAGACTGGCCTCTGTTGAACGCGCTCATCAACACGGCAGCAGGGGCGGACCTTGTTGCGATCCACAATGGCGGAGGCGTCGGCATTGGCTACTCGACCCATGCCGGACTACTCGTGGTGGCCGACGGTTCCGATGCGGCAGACGAGAAGATCCAGCGCGTCCTGACCACAGATCCAGGAATGGGCATCATCAGGCACGCAGACGCTGGATACCCGGAAGCCATCGAGAAAGCGAAACAGAGCGGGGTCAGACTGCCGATGCTCGACCGTTGAACATATCCAGGAAGAACCATCAAGTGAACGATGGTTTAATCACGTAGTCGGGAATTGTCGTACGAGCGCATGCCCATAAAGCTTCACCTAGGTTGTGGGGACGAGTACAGACCGGGATACCTGAACATCGACAGGTACGACAGAAGCGTAGCTGACATCGTATCTGATGTCATTCAATTGCCGTTTGAATCGTCCACCGTAGATGAGATTGAAGCGGATCAACTCATTGAGCATCTGGACTATGTCCACGGGAGGTACGCGTTGAATGAATGGTTCCGGATCCTGAAGCCTGGTGGACGACTGGCCCTTGAAACGCCCGACCTGAAGGCGAGCATGAAGGAATTCGTATCAGCGAGTCTTGATTCAAAAAGGATCAAACTCCAGTGGATCTACGGTCTCGACAGTCCCGGCCTGACGCACAAATCTGGATACCCATTTGATCTTCTGAAGGACGATCTCAGGAGCATCGGGTTCGCGTCAGTATCAAAGCTCGATCCAGTAACCCATGTCTACGAGCAGGGGATGAGGATTGAATGCGAGAAGGGGATTCCAACGAAGAAACAGCTCCTGAACTCAGCCTTCAGAAAGGAGTTGTGGAGACAACTGGGATCTGAAGATTCCTTCTTCCTTGTGCCGCTGGAGGATCACCTAAGAGGCTTCCTCGAATCGGCTGCCATGCCAGATAGCGCCGGCGTCGATCTGATGGTTGCGAGATTGGCAATCTTAAACCCTCGGGCAGCCTCTGCGTTCCTGGATGCAAGCCGCGAAGCTGGAATACTCAATAACGAAAGTGCAACGACCCGGATTGCCCTTGCCCGACATCTCATCTCTTTAGACATTACCGGGAGAACCGCGGCTGTCTGGATGAGGAGCAGGAAGGGGAGGGATCTCGAGGATGAATTCCTGAGGTTCACCGGGAGACTTGAGCGCCTTGTACTAAGTGAACTCAGGGGAGAATCCAATGTCGCGAAGGATTTCGAGTACATGGCTACGCTGGTACCCGAGCCCATTGATATATTCGATTTCAGTATCCTAATGGTCGAGGCGCGGAAACGATTCAACCTGGGGGTGAAGGCATTCACCTCTGGAAGATTGCGGGAAGCCAAGTCTCTATTCGAGGAATCAGTAGGAATTAACCCAAACAACTTTCGCGCTCACTGGAACTTGGCTCGATTGGCGCTGCTCCGGGGAGATAAGCTGAAGGCCCTCGGTTTGCTGGGTGAGGCCAGGGAGCTTGCCGAGAACAAGTGGAGGAAGACGATCGCGCTTGAGGTAGAGCGAGTTACGAGAGGGGATGCGACTCTGACTTTGTCTCCGATATCTGAACACTGAGAGTTTGACAATACATTCTAATGCACCAAGTTCCATCAAGGTTGCGGATGAATGGCGAGCAGAAGGAGCGATTGCAGGACATTGGTGGGAGCCTGGGCGTGGATGCCGAGGACATAGGCAGGATGAGAAAGAGGACCAGGGGCTTGAGGTACCTCAAGTTGATAGTTGCCGGGCTTTCCCCAATGGTGGGAATCGTCCTGGGGTTTGTCTACGGAGAGAGCACGCAGACTCAACCTTCGACATATCCTTACATGGCGTCCATCCTTCTAGCCGCAAGTCCGATTGACCCAAGGTTGAGAGCGACAATGATTTCGCGTGAAGGACTTAACCGGAAGGCGACGCTGGGAGGTGGTATCCTCCTGATAGGGGTCATCGTGCTTTCTGTCACTGGATTCATCGTGGGATGGCTCATCGGAGGGGCTCACCAAGTGTACGGACCATCGCCAAAGTATGGAGTGTACTCCCAAGGAGACTCGAGAGCTGGATTAGATTCGAATTAACCGATAGAGAGAAAACGAGATACTTCAAATAGAGCAGAGGCGTTTCGATTTCTGAGTGGAATGGATTCTGCGGCAAAGAAGACACTTGAGGATATGGGCAGAGGCCTTGGTGTCAACGCCGAAGAGCTCGGACGTATCCGGCGAGAGGAAAGAAGGCAAAGGCGGAGATTCGCAATCATCTCTCTTATCGCTGGAGTGGCATCGTTTTTCCTCGGGGCGGCTGTGAGCGAGTCAATTTCCCCGAGTAGCAGTTACCCTTATGCCGCCGCGCTCCCTCTCATTGGCATCAGCAGCGCAAACCGGCGAGCGAACATCCTTCGCGTTGCGTTGGTTTCAGGACTCGCCTTCGCCTTCGGTTACCTAATGATGCATTGGCAACCTCAACCTCGATGGGGCCCTTACTACGGCGTCTTTTGTCGGCGAAGAGAGGGTTCTGGGGTGCCAAGGCTTGAGAGCTGAACCAGCCTTGACTTAGCAAGGAGAGAAGAGCCCGGAAGATTTCATATAGAGTAGAGGCGCTTCGAGTTCCGAAGGAAATGGATCCTGCTGCAAGGAAGACACTAGAGGGAATGGGGAGAGGCCTGGGTGTCAGCGCAGAAGAGCTTGGACGGATCCAGCGAGAAAGAAGAATACAGAGGATGAGATTCGCAATCTACTCTCTGATCATCTTTGTGGCATCATTCATCTTTGGTGCAGCTTTCAGCGTGTCTCTCCCTCCGAATACAAGTAGCTACCCTTATGCCGCCGCACTCCCCCTCCTGGGCATCAGCAGCGCGAGAAGGCGAGCAAACATTCTTGGCTGGGTGATGATTTCTGTAGTTGCTTTCATATGGGGATTTCTAATGATGCAATGGCAGTCCCCGACCCCGCAGATTCAAGAGAATCCCACGCTCTACAGCGTCTTTGGCAGGTGAACAGAGGGTCCTGACGTGCCGAGACTTGATTGCGCGATATGGGAATTCACCCTTGGCTGCAACCTCAGGTGTTCGCACTGTGGGTCCGTAGCAGGGCAGCCGCGCGAGCACGAGCTAGGTACAAAGGAATGTTTCAGGCTCTGTGAGGCCCTAGCTGAAACGGACTGCCGCGATTTGGCAATCATGGGCGGCGAGCCCCTGCTGCGAGACGATTTTCCTGCAGTCGCGAGGTGTGCGAAGGATCTCGGCCTGAACCTCTGCGTCGTTTCGAACGGCACTATCCTTGACAAACACATCGGAGAGCTGCGGAGGCTTGAGCCAAAGGTCGTGGGTGTGAGTGTAGACGGCATGAAGGAGAACCACGAGAAGATAAGAGGACCGGGGACGTGGGACAAGACAGTCGCCTCAATTCAACTGCTCAGGGACAACAACATCCAGACCACAATGATAACGACTGTCAGCAAGATCAACTTCAAGGATCTGCCCGCGATGGGAGAGCTGATAATGGGCAAGGGCGTGAACTGGCAGATCCAGACCGCGATGCCCTTTGGCTCCTTCCGAAGGGATCTGACGCTCTCCAAAGAAGAGTTCTATGCGACAGCGATGTTCATCGCAAAGGAACGGATAAGGAACCGGTTCGAGGACATGCCTGTCGTGGGAGCACATTGCTACGGGTACAATTCCAGAGTCCTTCCAGGATGCGTCTGGAATGGTTGTACTGCTGGCATCTCCACGGTGGGGATCACGAGCGACGGAGGCGTCGTCGGATGCCTTTCAATGGGGAACGACCGATACATTGAGGGTAACATTCGAGACGTGCGTTTCAGGGACATCTGGACAAACCCAGATGCGTTAGCCTATACCAGGAGATTCAAGGAAGAGGATCTGGGAGAGAATTGTCGCGGGTGCAAGTACGGGCTCAAGTGCAGAGGAGGGTGCAACTCGGTCTCCAATGCGATCACAGGCATGTTCCACAACGACCCATACTGCTTCCACAAGATAGAGGAAGAACTCATAGGGCTTTAGCCCCCCTCCGAGAAAAGTATATTCGAGCCGCACATGCTTAGCCTCGCTGGACGCAGCGCCATGTACGACCTCAAGCTCAGAATATGGCTGGAGAAAGACGGAAGGTTCATCGTCAGCGAGGGAAGAGCCGAGCTCCTTAGCAAGATCAAGAAGACCGGTTCACTGTCCAAGGCGGCCAAGGAGATGGGGATGTCCTACAGGCACGCCTGGGGCGTCATTCACCGGATCGCTCAGAACGCTGGGGGTAAGGTCGTCAATTCGACCCGTGGCGGCAAAGAAGGTGGTGTTACGACTCTCACGTCCTTCGGGGAGGAAGTACTCAGAGAGTACGAGAACAAGGTAGCTTCTCTCCGGAGTCAGTTTGAGAGCAAATGGCGGAAGCCTTCAGTCACAGCAGACGGGATCATCATAAGAGGCAACGAAATCGCCCTCGTGAGACGCGGCAAGGAACCATTCAAGGGAGCTCACGCACTCCCGGGCGGGTTCCTGGAATATGGCGAGACCCTCGAGCATTGTGCGGTGAGGGAAGTAAGTGAGGAGACTGGATTGAAGACTGAGATTGTCGACTTGATCGGTGTCTACTCAGACCCTGCAAGGGACCCGAGAGGGCATGTCGTGACCGCAGTTTTCGAGCTCCGACCGATTGGAGGCACGCTCAAGGGCGGGGATGACGCAAGCGCCGCAGAATGGATTCCACTTGACAAGCTACCGCGGCTCGCTTTCGACCACGGGAAAATCGTGGAGGATTTCCTTGAAAAGAGGAAATCGAGAAAGGAAAAGTGAGCCGCTAGGGGTTTGTGTCTATAGCGCCGACACGGGGCCTTGCGGGGTCATCACGAACGGCAGGTAGACCAGCTTCGTGTCGTTGACCGTCAACGAGTAGTCTAGCTGCTGTAGGACCCCCGGCTGCTCGGCCTCCATCGTAACCACGACAAAATCAGCGAGCTGGGCCGCCTCATCTTTGGGCAGTATCCCGGGAAGCCTCCTCACATTGCCGAAGTTCAGGCGGGTCGGGTATCTTGGGGCCGCGCCCGTGAACATCGTGGAGAGCTTCCTGAAGGTGCCGGCATCCAGCTCTGCCGCTGGGATGTAGATGAACATGCTCCCGTTGTCGCTCCCGCCCTTCAACCACTGGCTCATCTTGAAGATGGTGCCGCCCTCGACGTTCTTGGATCTCACGATCAACATGGTGTAGAGCCGCCAGAAAGGCATGTAGACCCTCTCGCCTTGTGCGTTCGGACTGAACTCCGCTATCTCAAAATCGACCTTCACGGGAGCGCCGCCCTCGCGTATGTGCATCACGTTGCATTTGTCGCAGTAGAACAGCTTGTCCTTCTCCTTCATCATAATAGCCTGGTTGCACGACGGGCACTTGACCTGCACAATCCTCATCTCAATCCCCCCAGCGCCTTGCCGACCTGTTGGACCTGTTTCATCGCGTCCGCAATCGACTTCTTCTCCTTGAACTCGCCCTGAATGATCTCTGAGCCGTGCCTGAAGAACCTGTACGTGAGGAACAGTATGATCGCTCCTACTGCCACGCCTGCCAGTGCAATCCTCGAGTCGCCCATGGACCCGCCAAATATGATTCCAGCCGCGGCGATGAGGCCGCCCACCGAAGTTCCCGCGGTCATGGCCATGCTCTGGAAGAGCGGGTCACCTGGAGCTCTACCGGACAGGACCTGCCCAGTGACTCCATCCACAGTGTCCATGTACATCCGGTCCCGGTAGTTGTACCTCACGACCCAGACAGGATAGTATATCATAGTCAGGCCCTTGTTGAAAGCCTTCAGCGTGTCCAGGGTGACCTTAGGCACGTGGGCGTTTGCTCTGGCCTTCGCGAGCGAGTCGTTCAATCCGTGCGTGACGGCATCGTCCTTGCTCGATGTCGACTCGAATGTCGGTATCTCCTCGAAGTCTGCGAAGCTCGTCTCACCCACGAAGTTCTTCATGGTCCTTATCCCGAGATCTCCGGGGTCGCACGCTATCTCCGAGAGTGTGAAGTCCTGGAGAACCATGACCTCCTTCGGTATCCTCTCGACGGTAACGTTGCCCTTCTGGTCCGTGTGCCTCCTCTCCTCGTATCCGCAGACCCATCCAGCGACCCGCGTGGTGGTCTTCCAGAACGGCAGGTAAATTGGATACGATTCAACGATCTTTCCTGTGGTCTTCAGGTCCCTAGCCTTGAGGCCATGTGCCCACCAGTGTTGGGATGTTCCCATGGCTGCATCCTTGAGCGTCTTGTTCTTGAAAGCAACCGTGCGGGCGCCCTTGTCTCCTTCCGCGAAGAGCACTGAGCTGCAGTACTGGCACAGGACCACATCTTCGCCCTCGTCCATCGAAATTGCGCCGCCACATGCAGGGCAGTTCAGGCCTACTGAGATTCCATCGCTCATGATCACATCCTCCTTGCGACTTGCAGTCCGACATAGAACACTGCGACCACCGTGACCGCCATAAGGGCTATCGCCGGAATTAGCATGGCTGTGGCCAGCAACCCCTCGCCTATGAAAGCGCCGAATCCAGCGCCCGCGACTGCCATGTAAGCGTTCGAGCTCCTGGTCGGGAACTCGGACGAGAACACCTCTCCCGAGCTCGCGTCGACGACAGCCCCGTACTTCTTCTGGTTGAACACGTAGTCGATGGTCCAGATCGGGAAGAAGACTAGGGCCTGTTCCTTCGGCTTGCCTGGAAGCGAGTTCAGGTAAGGCGTCATCTCGATGTCGGGCTTGATCAGCTCCGCCCCGCTGACATCGAAAGTGGCATCGAATATCTTGAGGTCACCAGCCGGAACCTTGAGGTTGTGCAGCCCGGGCAGAGTCGTCGATCCGGCGGTCTCGATGAAGACCTGCTCCACGCCGTTCACGTCCCTCTTGAACATGTAGACCGGGAAGTACTTCTTCTTGACTCCCGCCAGCTGGGCCAGCTTGTCCAGGTCCTTCGCCTTGGTCGACCCCGCCGCCCACCGTCGGAACGTCCCGACGGCATCGTTCTCGTTCACCATGAACGGGATGGCGTAGTAGAACCCAGCACCCGTCCTGTCGATGTAGACCAGGGACGAGCAGTACGTACACTTGACGAACTTGACCCCCGTGTCGAAGGACACTGGGGCCGCACACTTCGGACATTTTATGGATGCCAAGCTGACTCAACTCCTGCTTACTTGTCTCTCTGCCCGCCTACTTGTCCATGCTAGACGGCTTTTCCGCATCCTGGGCAGAACTTGGATGTGGTCGGCGCGTCTGCGCCACAGTTGGGGCACTTCTTCGTGGCCGGTGCCACCATCGGGGCGCCGCACTCGGGGCAGAACTTAGTTCCTTCTGCCACCTGCGCGTTGCACTTTGGACATGGAACCATCGTGGGGCCCATCTTGGCCCCGCATGACGCACAGAACTTGTTCGTCGGGGGGTTCGCCGTGCCGCACTTGGCGCACTGGATCATCGGCGCGGCTGCGACTTGGGCCGGCGCCGGTCCTGGGGCCATGCCTTGCTGCATTGCACCGACCATTGTGTAGCCCATGCCCAGCCCGGCTCCAAGGCCCACACCAGCTGCCGCCGTGCCTCCAGAGGGGTTCTGGGCCGCCTCGCGCATCGCCTGTCCGGTCTGGTACTGCATGTAGTTCGCGCCCAGTATCGTCATCGAGGACTTCGTGTCGACAGCCTTCTGGACGTCCTCCGGCAACGAGATGTACAATCCGGAGAGTTTCTCGACTGAGACCCCGTAAAGGGCGAAGTGATCGTTCGTCCTCGAAAGCACACTCTGCTCGAGGTTCGTCAGGTTAGCCGCAATGTCCGCGACGCCCATCCCCTGCTGCTTCATGTCGCCCAGCGAGTCGTAGATCAGAATGACCACCTGCTCCTTGATCCTGTCCTCGACCTCGGCGCTGGTGGCAAAGTTGAACGTTCCGACGAACTGGTTGACGAAGTTCTCCGGCGACGACACCTTGTACCTGAACTCGCCGAAAACCCGCAGGTTGACCATGCCGAAGTCCTTGTCCCTGAACTGGTATGGTTGCTTGCTGCCGAACTTGCCATCAAACGCCCTCTTCTGGAGGTAGACGACCTCGGCCTGCTGCTGAACCCCGGAGAGGAACTTGACGATGGCCCCTACGATAGGTGCATTCAGCGAGGTGAGCGCGTATCTGTCCGGCCTGTCGATGTATGCCAGTGCCTTTCCGTCCCTGTAGAAGACAGCCATCTCGTCTTCACGGACGACTATGTTGTCGTTGAATTTGATGTTCCTTGGCATGCGGAACATGATGTTCTGTCTCTTGTCCGCATCCTCCCATTTGAAAGTATCCGCACCAATCAAGCTCATCTATCACACCTCCGTTCCAGTTATCGCGATCATCCGGCTCTTGAACTGCGTCTCGAAATCCGACAGTCTCGCCTTTATGTTCATCAGGTCCTTGTGCTCCGTGGGTTCATCTGCAGCCATGATGGAGTTCTTCAGAGAATCCACGCTGGCAGCAATGGAGGTGATGTGGTCGATCATCGCCGCATCATATTCGTAGAGCTTGTCGAGCTCCTCCTCGCCGATCTGGACATCCGCCACTAGCCCAGAATAGCCCATCTCGGCGTGCGTGACGAGCCCCTCGATCCTCTTGAATTGGAATATGAGTCCGCCGAGCGTCTCAAGCTCCTTCGACCCGTAGCTCTGGATGAGCATGCCTCTGCACTCCTCGAGCCCTTGCCTCTGCATGCCGAGCTTGGTAGCCAGCTGCATGCGCAGCATGCGGTCGGCGTCATGGAGGTCTTCCCTTCTCCGGTAACCTCTGAAGCCTGGAATGACGTTCTGTATCTTCTTCAAAATGCCCCTGTCTTCTTCAACACGTTCTCTGATATCTGGCATCGGGGGTCCCCCTTATGGCGCCGGTAATATCACTTATGATAGCTAATAAACGTGTCGCTGGAAAACCGGTTCCTGATAACAACTCTGGCTTATGGTATATGAGGGGGCAGAGCCATTATGGCCGAACGTGGCGTTCAAGATAGTCGGAGTGATAGGTGCCAGCAAGGCGGACCCTGATATCCTCAAGGTGGCCGAGGAGGTTGGAGCGGAGATCGCCAGGAGAGGGGCGGCCGTCGTGTGCGGTGGGCTCACTGGGGTGATGGAGGCCGTGTGCAAGGGCGCGAGGAGCCAAGGAGGCCTCACGATCGGGATTATCCCGTCCAACAGCAAAGAGGATGCGAACCCCTATGTCCAGATCCCCATCGTAACCGGCATGGGAATGGGCAGGAACGTGATGCTTGTAATGACGGCCGATGTCATCATCGCTGTGGGCGGGGAGTTCGGCACGCTGTCCGAGATTGCCCACGCGCTGAACATCGGGAAGAAGGTCATAGGCCTGAGGACCTGGAAGCTGGAGAACGCCCGCACGAAACCCATCCCGGATCTGATCGAGGTGGACACTCCGAAGAAGGCAGTGGATCTGGCGCTCGACTCGATTTCCCCCAAGATATGAGACAACATTGCAGGCGCCTTCGAATGTGGGCCGGACGGAGAAATGGTCGCGCGACAGCACGGTCGATCTGAGATTGTGCAAAATGAAGAACATTCAGAGCGCGTTCTAGAGGCACTTTCCGACCCCCTTCTTCCTGGGGAAAATGGATTTGACCAACGACCTTTTTCGGCCCTCGAATGCGGGCAGACTT
>JBGOXV010000028.1:0-12654 GCA_041479325.1 Thermoplasmata archaeon | reverse complement strand
GGAAGATTCAGAAGGGCTGGAGCGACATCTCGCTTCAGGACAAGGGGAAGCCGCTGACGCTCCACACGAAGATGGATGTCGAGACCGTCGATGGATTCTCAGGCCACTCCGACAGGAGACAGCTGGTGAACTACGTCAGCACCCTCGAGCCAAGGCCGGAAAGGATCATAATCGGCCATGGGGAGGATTTCAAGTGCTCGGATCTTGCCAGCACGCTCTACAAGAAATTCGGCATAGAGACGAGAGCGCCCCTGAATCTAGAGACCATCCGCCTCAAGTGAGCTAGACCCCGACTCGCATCTTCGCGTTCTTCTCGCCTATCAGCACGACCCTGCTGTCCTCCCTCTCGCCCAGCAGCTCGATGGATAGCCGTTTTGCAAGTCTCGCGGAGAATTCGCGAACCGATGCATGCGAGGGCATGTTGTCCATCGTCATGCGGGTCCTGGAGTCGCCGACAAAGACATATCCTTTGGGTTCGATAAAAATCGGGTCTGCGACCTCGTCCAAACGGGCGTAGTCCTCCTCCCAACCCATGTTCCAGTCCTTGACCAGCGTGTGCCTGATGACAGTTCTAGTGGACAACGACGGGAGGATCTCCAGGGTCTTCATCAGGTTGCTCCACGCGCCTGGGAACTGAGGCACGCAGAGCCGCTTGAACAGGTCTTCGTTCGGCGCGGCCACGGTCACATAGAGCTGGGTAGGCATGGTCGAGAGGTTCTCAATCGCTTTCGGGACGGACCCGTTCGTGACCAGGAATGTGGTCATCCCCCGCCTCTTGCAGAGCCCTATGAACTCCCCCAGCTCGGGATATAGCGTCGGTTCGCCAGAGAGAGAGATTGCGACCTGATTGGGGGTCCTGGCCTCCTTCCAGAGTTCGGGGGCACATCGCTCGTCGCCTTTGAACCCGGACACCAGCAGCCGCTGCTCCGCGAGGCATTTTTCCAGTAGCTCCTCAGGTTCTGGATATCCTGATTGGTCGAAGCCCGTCATCCCGTGGAACCTCCAGCAGAACAAGCACTTGTAGTTGCAGACATTGACCGCGGGCGTCATCTGGAGGCATCGGTGCGATTGGATCCCGTAGAACTCCTCCTTGTAGCATGGCCTCCCGTAGATGAGCTTCTGCCGCATCCAGTGACAGAGCTTGACCGCTCCGCTTTCGCCCACCAGCCGGTACTGTTGCCTCACCAGGTGTTCTTTCACGCTTGGATCCAAGGTTGAGACCTCTCAGAAATCCGCGAGACCGCCACGCCTCCGCGACGGTCTTGCATCTGCCTTTGCTTCGGGCTTGGATGATTCTTCGCCCTTGACCTGCGATACGACCATCTGGACTCGGGCTGAATCAGGTTCTTCACCAAGAAGGAAGGCGATGTCACCCTCGTCGAGGGCGAGGTCCCTGCTAAGCCTGACTAGAAGCTGGCTATCGTTCTTGGCCAGTATCGATAGATAGGGCAGCATCGACTCGTTCATCTCCCTCTTGGAGGTGTGCAGGAACTCCACCATCTTGCTGGTGATGGATTCCCGGGCCGCGCGCGGCCCCTTCGATCTGGAAAGGAGTATGAAGAACCCTGGAAATCTGTAGTCGTAGACGTTCGGGCGCTGACCGTGTTTTCTGGAGAGTGCGACTCCGCCAGTCATCAGCTCTTTGGCGTAAGACCAGAACCCGTAGTACTGGTGCTTCCTTGTCCTTCCGAGGTAGATATCGGATCGTGAAAGAGCGTCGAACGCCTCGGCCAGATCATCCGGATGGGGCATCTCTGGCGGGATGGCTTCCTCTATCCATTTCTCCAGGTCGTCTGGGGTCTCGTCCAGATCGAGGGTTGCGTCGCGAGCCTCCCTGAGCGAGAGGGCCCCGAACATTGCCCGAAGCGACTCGTTCAGCTCTTTCTTCTGGTTCCTCTTGCCCATCGCCAGAGCGTCTTCCGCTTCAATGACCTTCTTCCCTTCCACCATCATCTGAAGGTCGTTCACGGCTGCCCGCAGGTCCCCCCCAGAGTTCTTCGCGATCAGATCGAGGATGGCCTCGGAAATCGTCACCTGTTCCCGGTGTGCGATTGCTGCCAATGCCTTGACGACCGATCTCTGATCCAGGCTCCTGAAAGTGATCTTCTCGCTCAGAGACTTAATCGCCGAGGATCTTCTGGTCAGCTCGTAATAGTCGTTCACGATCAGAATGATCGGCTGTCCAGATTCACGGATCGTCTCCACTATGGCTTTGGCTCCACCATAGTCCTCCCGTCCGAACAGGTTGTCTGCCTCGTCGAGTATGACCAGTTTCCTGTGACCCTGATTCGATGATAGGAATTCCCCGGTTGGTGAGAAGGTCTGCCCGGCCGATCCTAGGCCAGCAACCTTCTTGATCGACGCGGCATTTCTGTGGTCCGAGGCATTCATCTCTATGGCATCCCAGCCCATGTCGCTGGCTAGAGCCAGCGCAGCACTGGTCTTGCCGGTTCCAGGCTCGCCTTGTAGGGTCAACGCCTTGGTGCGCGGCACACCACTCTTCCATGACTCGCCCCAGCGTTTCATCGCATTCGCTGCTGATTCATTGCCGATAATCTGCGACAGGGACTTCGGCCGATACTTCTCGGTCCAATCCTCCTGCATCAAGCAACGAAAGCTCCGGCCGTGTATTATAGACTAATCCGGAAGTCGGGAGAAAGTGCACGCATCCGTCGGGATTAGGATGCGTTTCAGCACAGAGAGATAAAAGTTTAGCTAGGAATCATTTTCAGTAAATTAGTATACCACATAGCTAAACATCACTCCGACAGCACGAAGGAGCTCGTGTGATTCGAGGCGACGTGCGTTTCCGAATGTCCTTGCTCAGCGTCGTTCGCCTGCGAGACACCAGTCTCCTCGCCCATCCCAGGCAGTGGATGCTTGGAGTACTCCTCCTTCCTGTCGTCGATGTCCATCGTGAGATAGATTGCCGTGACCTCGATGCTCGAATGCCCAAGGTTCTGCTGGAGTGTGCGCAGATCGATGCCTGACTTCAGCGCGTGCACCGCATGAGAATGTCTGAGAACGTGCGGATGTCTCTTGTCTTTATCCAGACCTGCGATTTCGCCGTACTTTTCCATGAGTCGCTCCACCTGTCGTCTGGACAACGCTCCGCGCTTGTTGGAAACGAACAATGGATCCTTGCGGATCTTGCGCGTACCAATGTAGTCGCGCAGCATGGTCTTGGTCCAACTGTCCACGAGAGGCACCTTCCTGCCTTCCTCGTGCCTCTTCGCCTCTTGTATCGAAATCTCGCCGGCCTCGAGATCCACGTCACCTATTGTCAAGGCCGTTAGCTCGCCGACCCTCATCCCCGTTTCATAGAGAAGTTTGATGATGAGACGATCTCTCATCCGCTTCGGCGCTTCTAACAGGGCTTTGAGCTCATCCTGCTTGAGATACTTTCGCATGGCCTATCCCATCCCCGAGGTCCGGACATCCTTCAGACGAATGTCCGACAAACATTGGTTTGTGTCTATATAAAAATGTCGCATTTTGGTCCCAAAATGACCTCCGCTCCATCCCGACCCCGTTTCCATCGGCAATAACGGCAACAAATACGCCATTTGTCGCCGTTCTTGACTTGGAGCTTCGTTAACTCCCGCTGCCCAGCCCTCAAAACGTGCTCAGCAAGTGCTAAGCTATAGCACGGTACTCTCGAAATGCCGAAAAACACCTTGACTTCACCTGCAAAATCCCGATTTCGTGAGCTCGGATCACCCATTGCCCCCGTAGGGGGCAAGCCTTATGGGTCAATTATACCTAACAGATAAACTTGTATACCATAATACAATGTTAGCTATATCTTTATGCACTTATTCAATAATTCCGTCCGACAAAGGCTGACAGATAGACACAGAATAGCACGGCAAGCGTGGCGTGCTATGCTATATCATAGCATGTCATCCTCACGATCCAAGGCATTCAGAGCAGGGCTGAGAAGGAAAGCGCTCAGTGCCTAACCCCAAGGATCTTGGCCATTCTCCACGGGAGCCAGGCATGTCAAATGTGGGTCGTCCATATCACCGGTTGGCACGACTTTGCGGAACGCCAGGCCCAAGGCGGCTCCAATTGAAATGGACATCTGACATATCTTATTGACCAAAGATGCAATTCTAAGTATAATGATATAGCTCACAACTAAATATGCCATGAAACGCATCAGCAAAAGTGCATATCGAGGATGATTTCGACATCGTCCTGGCCTCTCGGTTGAACTGAAAATAACGCAGGGGATCATGGGCGAAAGACCACCGAAATTCGCGCCACGATGGCCACTGATTTTGGCGCACAGATGCGGTGGGAAGTCCGTGAGTTTTCAGGGCCTCCAATGTGCGCGAGAGGCCGCGCGGACGAAAAAGGACAAGAACCAACCATAGAGAACCGAGCCAGCCATGACGGAGAATATCCTGGAAAAAAGGACGACAGCACCTCATCGTGCTGTTGCTCGAAGGAACGGTGGAGGCACATGGCGGAGAGGTCCAGTATCGAAAACGCTGTGCAATCTGCTACGCTGGCTTTAGCGAAAATCGGCACAACTTGCGACGTGTCATTGGAAGATATCGTCAACTAGTTTGAGGCAGATATATTGTGCCCAGACATAACGCTCGATGAGGTGCTGAAGAACCCATGGCTTGTTGTTCACGAAATCGTGGAAATAGATGCAATCAAGAAGGCAGGACTAGTCCTCGCGAAAGACGTTACGATTGCACATCCAGAGGAAGTGGATCGGGCTCATTATGAGACCGCGAAGATCGAGCTGAGAATCGCAGCGAAAAACAGGGACGCAAGGCACTTGAGGGATAGGATTCCGGGCATTCGAAGCTGGAGCAAGGATCCCCAAGTTCTACCAGAGATGAGAACTAGATACGTGCGGTTGTGCAGCGAGACGGAGCAGGCTCTGAGAACAATAGAAAATGGAGAATAATAATAAGTGGTTTCAGATCGTTTTCGATCCGGAGAAGGTTCGCCTACATCATGCCCGGAGGCATTCCGCCCATGCCACCCATTCCGCCTGGTCCACCAGGTGGTCCAGACGGCATCGGGCTCTTCTTGGACGCAATGACATCGTCGATCCTCAGGATCATCGATGCCACCTCGGTGGCAGACTCTATTGCCTGGGTCTTCACCCTCAGAGGCTCGATGACTTTGGCGATGAGCATGTCCGAGACCTTTCCCTCGAGAACGTTCACTCCGAAATTCCTACCGGATTTCTTTGCGTGAGCGTTCTTGAGTTCGATGACAATATCCATCGAGTCCATCCCGGCGTTCTCAGCGAGCGTCCATGGGATTATCTCGAGTGCCTCGGCGAAGGCTTCGATCGCTAGCTGTTCCCTGCCGCCGACGCTCTGCCCGTAGTCCCTCAATTTGATGGCAAGCTCAATCTCCGGAGCTCCGCCGCCGGGGACCGCCACGCCGTCCTCGATGGCCACTGAGACCACCTTCAGGGCGTCGTGAAGCGCACGCTCGACCTCGTCAACAACGTGTTCCGTGCCACCCCTTACCAGGATGGACACTGCTTTCGGGTTCTTGCAGCCGGTCACGAATGTCATATCAGAATCCGCGATCTTCACTTCCTCGACCTGTTCCGCGGCTCCGAGTTCCGATTGCTTCAAGTCGTCCAGGTTCGTGATGATCTTAGCGCCGGTTGCCTTTGAGAGCTTCTCCATGTCCGAGCGCTTCACCCTCCGAACGGCGTAGATGCCTTCCTTCGCGAGGTAGTGCTGAGAGAGGTCGTCGATTCCCTTCTCGCAGATCAGGACGTTCGCGCCGGACTTCTTGACCTTGTCGACCATTGCTTTGAGAGTGTGCTCTTCCTCGTCCAGGAACTTCTGCATTTGAGAGGGGTCCTTTATCTGAATCTTCGCCTCGACCTCGGTCTTCTTGATCTCGAGCGCAGAGTCGATAAGTGCAATCTTCGCGTTCTTCATTAGGCGCGGCATTCGTGGGTGGACTCGCTCCTTGTCCAGTATTATCCCTTTGATGAGCTTGGTGTCCGCGACCGCGCCTCCGTGCTTCTTCTCCACCTGGATGTTGTCGATGTCGGCTGTCCACACGCCATCGGATTTCTCGGCTACCGATGTGACAGCCTCGACTGCAATATCAGAAAGGACATCGCGCTCTCCGCCCACACCCTTTCCAGTCATCGCGGTGTTCGCTACGAGCTTGAGGGTCTTCTTGTCCGTCGGGGAGACCTCGAAGCCGATGCTCTTGAGAATCTTCTGCGCTTCCTGTGCGGCCAACCTGAAGCCATTCGATATCACGGTCGGATGGATGTTCGCCTCGATCAGCGCTTCAGACTTCTTCAGAAGCTCACCAGCGATCACGACAGCGGAGGTCGTGCCATCGCCGCATTCGTTGTCCTGGGTCTTGGCGACTTCGACGACCATCTTGGCGGCCGGGTGCTCGATGTCGAGTTCCTTCAGGATCGTTGCACCGTCGTTCGTAATGACGATATCTCCCATGCTGTCCACAAGCATCTTGTCCATTCCCTTCGGACCAAGCGTGCTTCTCACGGCGTCGGCGACTGCTCTTGCGGCCATGATGTTGTTGTTGTGAGCCGTCTTGCCTCTCGTCGACTCCGTTCCTTCCTTAAGTATGATAATAGACTGGTTTCCTAGCATTACTCTGCCTCCGGAGGTTCGAATATGAATGAGCTTCTATATAATCATTCCCTAAGCACGGCCACGCCACTTGGTCGACTGGCCAGCATATGGGCCCAGGCATGTCGTTTCCATCGACTATCCTTTGGAAGGATGACCACAAGCTCGTTTGGTTCAGAAAGCGTCTTCAAGGTCTATCCCAGAACGACGGCATTCCTCGACGAGGACCTTGCGTACATTCTCTGCATCCTCGTCCGCGTGGTTTGCTGTCCTTCCGAGACCAGCTGATGAAAGCGTTCTTGCCATGCGGTCTGAAGCCATCGGCTTCGAATTGTACTTGTCCCAGATTATCCGATGGACACCAGATTCGCCTGCAAGCCTCACCAGCTCGGCGATTGACGCCTCTGAATCGGAGAGACCAAGGATGATCGGCGCGGCCATCAGGTATGCATCGACACCCTCTTCGGAGAGCTTCTGCAACGCCCTGAAGCGCTTGTCCGGGGCAGGAGCGCCGGGCTCGAGCACCTTTGCCACGTTTCGATCTGCGCACCCTATGCTGATCCCGACCTCGGCGCCCGTCCATGATCTCAAGATTTCCAGGTCGCGCAAGACCAGGTCGGACTTCGTGAGGATGCTCACCCTTGCTGCGTGCCTCTTCAGCAGAGAAAGGCAACCCCTGGTGAGCTCGTATTCCTTCTCCAAAGGCTGGTATGGATCCGTCACCGTCCCGATGCCGTAAACCCCCGCTGTACGCCCCTTCTCAAGCTCCATCTTCAGGCTCTGCACAATTCCGATCTTGACCTCCACCACTTCCCCCCAAGATCTCGACGGTTCGAATCGGGTTACGTCCTGGGCGTAGCAATAGACGCAGGAGTGGGCACATCCTCGGTACGGGTTAATCGCCCAGTCCAGGCCTGGGAGTCTCGACGGAGAGGCCGCTCTCTTGCATTGTTTCAGGCGGACATCCACTGACATCATCCCCACGCATCGTCGACCCTTCTCTGGTAGAGGGCGTCCTTGAGCACAGCGCTGTTCTTGATCCATCTTGACATCGGAATATCCATGATAGTCGAGATGTGGGTCAACGCCTCCCTGAGCGTGGCGAACCTCATGGGAGAGTTTCCCAGCGCCGCCCTCACGTTCTCACGCACGTTCCAGACACCGACCGGGAGTATGTATCCAGGATGTGATTCTCTCATTATCGAGACCCCGGCCTGCCTCCCTTCTTTCTGCAAGAGCTCGTTGACCGCGAACCTCGCGGCGTAGTAGCAGCCGCCTATGCTCGCGTAATTGGTCCTGCCGTCATAGAACTCCCAATCGGACATGATCGCGATCTTGTCCCCATACGGGTTCCACGCGGTGTTGGGGTACCACGCCTCGATGAGTTCGTACCTCCAGCTCGTCGGCAGCATGAGGATGGCCCAGCGGTTGTCCAGGCTCTCGGTCTCGTACACCCTGTACTCGTTTATGAACGGCTGAGTCTTCGTGGTCTCGAGCATGTGAAGCCCGAGGTTGGAGTCAACTGCCGTGATGCTCCAGCGCGTGGGGACGAAACGCCTCCTCTTGCCCACACCGAACGCACCGACGCTGAAGGCCCGCTGTATCTGCGAGATGAGAGTCCCGGACTTGTAGAGTGAGACGACCGCCTCTTTCGCCTTGAGATCTGTGTCGTAGAATGCCTTCTCAAGCCTGTCGTCGAACCTGTAGTTCGAAACGTCGAATTTGCTCAAAGGCGCTGAAGGTCCAAAGGGTTGGACATCATCATCCACTGTCATCCTTCCGGCAGGTTTCCGTTGAAACTCCGCGACCACATCCGGCGGGTCCCTTGCCAATGCAAGGTCCCTTGTCCTGCTGACCAGCTTGTCTGGGCTGTCAACATCTCCCACATCGACCCTGTGCATCCCTCGGACTAGGTTCGATCGAAAATCTATGATGTCGTCGATCGGAAGTCCGACCCATTTCTCCGGGGTGTCCATTAGGGACGTATCCCCATGAACTGGGGGAATCATCGGACCGATGGACACGCTCGGATATCCCATCCTACCGACGAAGACGCTGGGGGGACATGCGCCGTCGAGCTCAAGGGTGTCGAGCCTTTTCCTCAGTTTCGCAGACGAATAGAACCTCGCGATGACTGAACACCGGTCCTTCCCACATAGCATCTTCGAGCCCTTGCAGTATACGCATCGCGAAGATCGAGCTGAGACATTGTGTGAAGACAATATCTCCTCGAACATCGAGGAGCTGTCCACCATCGATTCGGATCGCTCGAAAAGTCCCAGGTCCATCCAGGAAGTGCATCTACATCACGGGCTTAAAAGCTGTCAGACCAGAGACGTGAAAGTGCGGCCTCAGTCAGGGAACATACGCCTGCTTGTGGAAAGAGGCCTCAAGGTTGATATATCGATGCATCAATCAGTGGGCAAGCGACTTGTCGTGGGGCGTTGGATACAATGATGGAAGCAGTGATTTCGCTCAAGATCCCGCAGAACTGGATGAGCGAAATCCCAGAAAAGCATCCCGTCACAATAAAGGTACTCGACAGGATCCCCTACGCCGAGAGAGGAGTCAAGGATCTGGTGGAGATTGCCGGCCCCGCGGACATTATGGAGGAGGTTCTCAAGGATATCCGCAAGAATCCCCTCGTGTCCAAGGTCGACACGACCATGACTGAGCGCGGGAAGGTCGTGGGGGCGGTGACGACCGACAGGTGCGACATCTGCAGGATCCTGACGGATTCGGATTGCTTCCTCATATCTGCCGAGACGAAGAGCGCTGGGAAGGTCGAGTGGACCCTGGTGATGAGCGACAAAGAGGTCCTCAAAGGGATATTCGATCGGCTGAAGCTGAAGAGCGTCGTGGCAGAGCTGGTCAAGCTAACGAAAATCGACGACAAGGAGAGCCTAACCGAACGCCAGGACAAGATAACGCATGTGGCGTTTGAGAGAGGCTATTTTGACTACCCGAAACGCATAAGCCTGAGGGAGCTGGCCCGGATGTTCGACGTGTCACCGTCGACCCTGTCCGAGATCCTGAGGAAAGGCCAGAGGAAGATCGTACTAGACTACTTCAAGAAGCAGAGACAGCAAGTGTAAACCCATACCTAACCTGCGCTACATTAATCTACGACGAAACAATAGACGACACCGACGGCGACGGAAACGAGACCAGAGCAGCCAAGGGGACAAGAGATGCCTACCGAAAAACAGGTTATATCGAGCTTGAAAGAGGTAATCGACCCGCATACCAACATCAGCGTATACGACATGGGCCTGATCTCTGAAATGAAAGTGACGAAGAACAGCGTGAGCGTGACATTCCGGCCGACCTCGCCCTTCTGTCCCCTCGGCACGCAGCTTGCACAGAGCATCAAACACCGCCTGGAGTCCATAAAGGGCGTTGCGAAGGCGAACGTGAAAGTGATCGGGCACGTGCACGAGGAACGGATAAACGGGATCCTCAAGGCATAGAACCTTTCTTCAGCGCATCTGGATTACGATCCGAACTTCTTTGCCCTGTCTGCCATCCCGAGCATTATTGGCATCAGGTCGGTCCCTCGGATTCTCCCGAGAGCCCCAGACGCCGCGGATATCTCATCGAAATCCTTCACGCCGTCGACCCTGCCGCCTCCGCCCGATATGGCGAGCGGGACCGGATCGGCGCTGTGCTCCTTGATCGAGACGGGGGTCGAGTGGTCGCATGTGATCGCCACGATCACGTGGTCCGGCAGGTCCTTCAGTATCATGCCCAGCATCATGTCGATGCTCTCCACGACCCTCACCTTCATCCTGAAATCCCCGTCGTGGCTCGCGACGTCACCCGCCTTGACATTCACGAACACGAAATCATTCGTCTTCAGCAGGCTGAGAGCAGCCTCCGCCTTCGCCTTGTAGTCGGTGTCGAGGCCGCCTGTCGCGCCTGGCACATCCGGGACGTCCATCCCCACCAGCCTGCATATCCCCTTGACCAGCGTCACGCCGGCCACCGCGGCGCACTTCATGCCATAACGAGCTCCCATTGGCTCGAGCTCGTTTATGCTCCCAGCGCCTCTGGGCAGGACTATGTTCGCAGGAGGGAGGCCCTTCTTCACCCTCTCCTTGTTGACCGGATGCTCCGAGAGGATGTCGAATGATCTCCTCACGAACTCATTGAGCACCTCAGCTGTCTTCTTTGCCTCCGGAGCCAAGGGGGTCGATTGCCGTATCTTCCCCTCGTTGTGGGGGTCGACATCCGATACCCGGTGGTCAAGACCCGCGCCCTTCAGGACCAGGGCCGCCCTGTGTTCCGAGCCCTCCTTGAAGACCGCTGTGACGCCCTTGATGATCATCCCTGTCAAGGCCTGGGCGAGCTCGCTCGTTCCAACCTTTATCCTGCCTGCCCTTCTGTCCTTGATCTTCATCGATTTGTCAACGGTTGCGAAGTTGCATCTGAACGCGACGTCGCCTTTGAGAACCGCGATCCCAGCCCCAGCGGCCTCGATCGGGCCCCGTCCGTTGTACACTTTGTATGGATCGTAGCCGAACAGCGCGAGATGGGCGGTGTCACTACCAGGAACGACGCCTGGAGCAATCACGTCCATCACGCCGTTCATCCCGTGCCTCGCCAGCGCGTCCATGGCCGGCTTTCGGGCCGCCTGAAGAGGCGTCTTCATGTCGAACTCCTTGGCCGGCCTGTCGGAGAGGCCATCGCACACGATCAGCAGAATCTTCTTCTCGGTCATCTAGACATCCGCCAAATGCGTCGGCGTCTAGATAACCCCTACGTATAGCCGTCGGGTCATGAACGATTTCGCAGGGCCAGCGTGGTGACATGCAAACCTATCGCGAACCTTAAGATGTGTGCGTTCCGGACTGCAGGCGCCGAGGGGGAGATTTGAACTCCCGTGGTGACAAGCACCAGTAGCTCTCGAGGCTACCGCCTTAAACCGAGCTTGGCTACCTCGGCTGACTGCTGGGTTCCAGTCATGCACATTATCGGACGAGTATATTTCGTTTTCAATCATCCGACCAGCGACGGAGAAGCGTATTGCAGAGCTTGGGGCTGAACTTCGCACGTGTGGATGCGCGTACTCGCATGAGACGGAGAGAAACGGATATTAGACCGTAGCCCCAATCCAGAATCGACCAACATGAAAGTGACGCTGAATCTTCTTCCATCTCGAGGGGAGCGGAAGGTCATCGAGCTCAAGGCCGGGGCAACGGTCGAGTCCGCGATACGCGCCTTGGGCCTCTATCCCGACGCATGGATACCCGTGCGCGGAGACGAGCCCCTGCCCTTGGACGAGGTCCTGAACGACGGGGATGAGCTGAAATTGATATCCGTGGTATCTGGCGGGTAGGCCGGGAAGATACTGGCGTAGTGTTTACCAATTATTATCGTCACAAGGCAAAAGTATTTAATCGGTGCCGCCTTAGCAGTTATAGAAGAACAGCGCATCAAACTTCAACTGGCATATCATCCAATATCCAAGTGAATGTTACCGAGACTAAGGATCTCCACGATGATGGCGTCCATAGCCTCATGGGACTAGATGTCTGTCAGCACCCTCCGGAAGGGTACTGCACCAACAAGCGGCAGACCCAGCACAACACCGGAGAAGACTGGCAGTGCTGTTTTTCGAAGAAGACAAGGAAGTGTAGACAATGGACATTGATCCAAGTACAACGAAGTACCTGATATCGGCAAGGCTTTCGACCGACGGAATAGTCGAGAAGCCAGACATAGTAGGCGCGATTTTCGGACAGACTGAGGGATTGCTCGGGGACGAACTGGACCTGAGGGACCTTCAGAAGAGCGGCAGGATCGGAAGAATCGAGGTAGAGGTCAGCTCGACCAAGGGCAAGTCGGAGGGCATGGTATTCGTACCTTCGAGCCTTGACCAGGTCGAGACGGCCATACTGGCATCGAGCCTCGAGACGATCGACAGGGTAGGTCCCTGCAAGGCCAGGATAACCATCGACAAGATCGAGGACGTGAGGGTATCCAAGAGGAACAAGATCATCGAGCGCGCGAAGCAGCTGTTGAACGAGCTGTTGAAGGCATCCAAGGTCAG
>JBGOXV010000027.1:0-12987 GCA_041479325.1 Thermoplasmata archaeon | reverse complement strand
GTCTCCATCGGAGGTTCAGGGCCTGCAGTATTCGCGATATCCCAGGGGAATGCCATCAGGATCAAGGCGGCCATGGTCGGCGCGTTCAGAAAGGCGGGACTGGGGTCCGAATCGTTCATTACGGTCCCCGGCAAGGGTGCGAGGATCGAGAGCCTATCTTGAGCGCCTCGAGCAGCTCAGAACACGATCCTCTCGCCGGGCACCCTCGGGAACAGCGTCACGTCTCTGATGTGCTTTTGACCCGTGAGGTAGCGAACCATCCTTTCGATTCCCAGGCCCCCTCCAACTGTCCTCGGTATGAGCCCTTGGCTTGAGACCTGCAGGTACATGTCGAAGGCCTTCATGTTCGTCTTCCTTTCCGCCATCTTCCTGACGATCTCCTCGTGCTCCCACTCCCTCTCGCCTCCTGAGAGCGCCTCGCCGTATCCCTCTGGCCAGAAGATGTCGTAATTGTGGTAATAGCCCCTTCTCTCCTTGTCCTCTCGGTCGTAGAACTCCCTCCTGAAGTTCATTACCCAGAAGGGATCCTCCGCCCGATGCGACGCCAGCTTCTCGAAGTCTTCCCCGAGTTCCTTCCTCAGGTCCTCGGATTCATAGACCTTCAATGGCAGCTTGGGGACCTTGAGGGTCCTGTCCAGAGCCTTCAAGTCTTCTGCGCAGGTCCTCATGACGAACTTGTAGATGCTGGCGATCATCCCGTCCGTGAATCTGATGAAATCCTTCTTGGTCTTGTCCTTGAACTCGATGTCGACCTGGCTGAATTCGAACAGGTGCCTGCCTGTCTCCTTCAACTTCCCATCCTCAAGGCGGACGTTCGGCGACATGAAGTAGATCTTATCAATGCCGTCGTTCAGGAGCGAGAGCTGCTTATGGAGGATCATGCTCTTCGTCAGATGCAACCTCTGGCCGTAGTACTCGACCGAAGCATCGAAGTGCGGGTGGTTCAAAGGGTCGGTTTCAGGGGACAGGATGATTGGCATCGATTGATACACGCCGTGCTTGTGCATGTATTCGTGGATCGCCATCAAGGCCGAACTCTGCACGCTGAGGATGTGCTTCCGTTTCTCCGATTTGATGTGTAAGACCGCTTCTTTCATGGATTGTGCCCCCGGATGCATGGCGGAGAGTACGGACAGGGCACCGTGGTATATCACCATTTCGCTAACATATCCGGCTATTTTCCGGTTCTTAGTCAACATTCAAATATGAATTCCGTCATTATGTCGGAACATGTTGGACGAGAAGGACTCGGCGATACTCGATGAGCTCATTAAGGACTCCAGGAAGACGACTAAGGCGATCGCTCGCTCGCTCGAAATCCCGAGAGCGACAGTTCATGATCGGATCGCGAAGATGGAGAAGAAACAAATCATCAGGAAGTACACGGCCTTGCCAGACTACTCTCAGCTTGGCCTCGGCGTGACGGCCTTCATCCTCGTCCAGTTCGAACCAGAGAAGGGCGTATCCCAGAGAGATACGGCAGATGAGATAGCGGACCTACCGGGGATATTCGAGGTCCATATGATATCAGGGGAATACGACATGCTCCTGAAGGTCCGAGGCTCGAGCATGGAGGACATAGGCAAGCTGGTGATAGATAGGCTGAGGGACGTTAAAGGTGTCTCGAGGACGCTCACGTGTGCGTGCTTCACGACCGTGAAGGAGTGAACCGGGATTATCGCCCAGAATACACCGGTGATTAAAGCTGGATGCTGTAATTGCCGGCACAAAAGTACCCCGGTCAGAGTCCCGTATCTTTGTCGGCAGGAAAATGCCACAAGAGGGGAAGGTCGACGCCGCCATCGATATGCTGTTGATGGTCCACTACTTCAGGCCAGAATCCCGATTGTTCCAGGCCGCGTTTGTGATCTTAGCCCATCTACGCAGGGTTCGAGATTCCCGGGAAGTCTCTGAAACGCCTCGGTATGCCAGGGGATCTGCGATTTCACCATGCGAAATTCCACAACATATCTCTGAACTCTCACGATGCACTTTCTCAAAGCTTCAATGCGCCATGTGTCGATCCTCAAGGATAACTGGTTCGAAGTTCACTCCCCTAATCTTGTTCTTAAAGAATAGCTCGTAGACTCGATGGCTGACGATCTTCAGTTGAGCAGTGTCCAAGCCTCCGCCCAACCATTCGTGGGTCTTGTTGAAATCCTTCGCAGCCGTCAAATCGGATTGATTGTATCGAAATTGATTCTCGGGCCAGTTGCGTCCCGTGCGGCCGCAGGAGCAGGGCCGCAATCCCCTCGGAAGTGCAACCACTGGGAAGATCGTGGTACTGGACGCTGGAGGCAAGATGGAGTTCACATATAGCTGATGATAACCGACCATGGGGTCTCCAGGCTCACCAGATTTGTATTTGAGCAACGGCCAAAATTCCGCTCCAGTCAGTCCCGCAGACTCAATCAATGTTTGCAGCCTGCCGCTCACGATGATCTCATAAATCGAGAAGATTGCTGTAATATCGCGCTTGCCTAAGACGACATCACTCTTGACCATCAGCGGCTTCACTTGCTTGGCGCTCTTACCACATTGAGGGCAGCCGACGCGCATATCGAACGATGCGGCCCTGTATCCGAACTCTTCCTCGGGCTGAGGGTATCCCCACAGAGTTGTTGTCGTCAACAGAAGGTATTCAGCCGAGGTTAGCTCGTTCGAGTCAAACACTTTCTCACATTGAGCTCTGTAATCTATCTTCCTTTCCTTCAATGCTAAGATCAACTCGCCATATCTGTCCTCATCGTCGAAGACAGTTGCGAGGTGGATGAAGCTGCTTCGACTTGCCCTGAATCCGAACGGGCGCAATATCTCGTCTGCCTTCGAGACGTCGTCCTCCCTGAAGGTTATCCTTGCCTTGGTTCTCAAGTACATCATCCAAATAGATGCTCAATCGACTTGAACAGGTCAGAGTCTTCGCCGTATATCTTGGCTGCGGCTTCTCGAATACTCCCGGAAGTAGCAGTCCCCGTTCCCCTCATTCCGTATTCAATCTCGGCGCGCCATGCGTTGGTGTATAGCTGGTGCTGTTCCTTCGTTATTATTACACAAGGGATTTCGCTCGGAGTCTTACCCAATTTCTCCGCGAACCTTTGCTCGACGATGTGGTGAACTCTGAGCTCCTTGCTTAATCCAGCTACTTTGACCTCACTCCTGAGAGCACCGTATTTTCCGATCTTACCTATTAGCCTCTCGGATTTCTCGAAGGCTTTGAGTCCGGTCTTCATTTGCTTCATTCCGGGTGCGAACGCGGCGCAGGAGAGCGCAAGCATCCCCCAGTCCCCCCGCTGGATCGCGTTCCACATGTCCACGAACGTGCCATCCATGATGCAACTGATCAGCGGGCCAGCGACGGGGATGAACGACACAGCCATCGACACCCCCATTATGATCCACTGCTTCAGGCCCGGGTCCAGGTTGTCCCAGGCCTGCTGAATCGACTGGACGCCATTGTAGATAGTCTTGGCAACATCGAGACATGCATCGATGGAATCATCCACGAACTTCTGTGCGACATCAAGTCCCTTGTTCACGAGGTCGATGCCGAACTCTATCACCTGGGTGGCTGTGTCTTGTAAAAGCTCCAGACCATCTCCAACCAAACTTGCGGCGCTATCAAACACGGGGGCAACGAAGTTGCAGATACTCTTGAATGAGAACTCGCCAGTCAAGTCCACGCGGTTGACGGGGTCATTCATGCAGTAGGCCCAACGATTCATCGAAACCGGGCTGCTTAGCGCCCCGACGACACTATCCGCAGAAATGAATCGACCTATGTCTGGGTCATAGTACCTAGCACCGAAATGGATCAGGCCTGATACCTTCGTGGTCTTAGCATCGAGGAATTTGAAGTCTTCAGTGTATTGCGTGCCATAAGGCTTCCCGAACGGCAAGTAGTCGGTCTGGAAGCAGATCACGACGGACGATCCCTGCTTCTTAGTGACAACCCTCGTGCTTCCGAGGGCGTCCTCGTGGAAATAGTAGAATGTTGATCCAGTCTTTTTCGCGACGTGCATTCCACCAACGTAGACCTCGAGCGTGTCAGCCTGGGTCCCAGTCTTGTTGTATATCGGGGCCGAGCCGCTGTAGATGATCCGCTCTGTAACAGTATTCTCGACTGACTTCACCCTTCTGTTAAAGGCATCGTAGACGAACTGCTCACCATTTCCCTTCCGCACGTTGACCGTGGTGAGGAGACCATTGACATCGTAGGAGAATGTCTTAGCTTTGCTATCCTGCTGGGTATAGAGTCTGCTAGGATCATTTCCATAGCCGTAAGTGATGTTGGTGGCGCCGCCAGTGTTCGCGTACGCAATGAACCCGTTCGGCCAGTATCCGTAGTCCGTGCGCACTGACCCCCAGGTCTGAGAGAGACGGTTTCCGGCCCTATCATAGGTGAACGCGAATGTTCCGTAGACAGCCGTATCATTTGCATACGTTAGTCTTCCAAGCCCATCATACATGAACGTTCGGCCACCGTTGACCGTCGTTATCCTTCCAATTCCGTCCCTTGCATAGGCTAGGTCGAGGAGGGTAGTGCCCCCATTTGATGTCTGAATTCTATCAATCCAACCCCGATTTGGATTCAGAGAATAGGTAGTCTGGACTCCGTCGCCATAACTGACCGAGGTGACTTGGTCCTGATCGTTGTAAGCGAACGTGGCGATTGTGAAGGGAGTGCCGGTCACATCTTTCACAACCTTTTCCCTGTTGAACTCGTCATACGAGTAGCTGAGTTTGTATGTGCCGTCCTTCACATCGAGAGAAACAACATTGCTACGGTTGTCATAACCATATTTCAGCCGATAGGTCGTCGAGTCGAAGGTAGTGTTTTCATAAACAAGCCTGTCCCACGCGTCGTAGGAGCGGGCAACGTTCACAACCCCGCTATATGAACGATTTGCATAGCGTATGTTTGAATCTTTATCATACACCAAGAGAACGTAACTGCTACCAGAATACCATTTCCACATTCGTCCAATCGCATCGTACTTGTAATAGACCACCCAACCATCTGCCGTTTGCCTCTTGACGAGCCTGCCACAATTGTCATACCAGAAATACTCGTCTGCGGCAGACGCGGAGTGTGTATGGGTCACTCTGCCAAGGTTGTCATACTCGTTTCTGGTCGTTCCACTACAATCGGTAATGTTAAGGACGTTCCCAATCTCGTCATAAGTGGTATTGACGAAGACCTTGGTCGAACCAAGATACTGAACAGATTGTATCAAGCGGTCAGCCGCATCGTAGACAAGATCCTTCCTTCCGCCGACCTCGTCATACGTGACAACGGTATTGTTCTTATCGTCATAGACGGACCGCGAGTAAGTTCCATCAGAATTAATCGACTTCGTGACTCGTCCAAGATAGTCGTACTGGACAGCAGCGTATCTGGCACCGTCGCATACCTGGCCCACCCTGCCGCTCCACCCGAAATAGTAATCGCGCCAGGAATAGTAGGAGCCGTCTTTCGCGAATCTGTCTTCCTCAAAAGGTCGCCCATAGCCATCATAATAGGTGACCCTCTTCGTTCCATTCTCATCATAGAATGTCTCGGTGAGATTCACATCATCGTAGTTGTACTGAACTTTGGACAATTGGCCATTGATGAGCGGCTTTGTAATCCGCGTAATCCTTCCAATAGCATCGTAGTCGTAGTGTGTAACCCGAGATAGAGGATCAAACTGGTTCCTCAACAGACCATTGTTGTAATATTCGTAGTAGGTCAGAATGGTCTGGTTATTGACCTGGCTTCCGTTATATGCCCAAGTCATGTCGAGATACGTGCCGCTTCGAGTATAGCGATACCTCAGCGCCGCCCCGCTCGGGTCCGTAGTCTTGATGACATTGCCATACTGGTCGTATTGATAGGCCGTTTTGAGCCATCCAGTGCCGTTCTTTACCTTCTGTTCGGATTGAAGAAAAGTCTGGTCCCATCCGCCTCCAGGCGCGCTGAATCCGTACTTAATATAGGACTCCATCTGGCTGGTTTTGGAAAGACTCTGCATCATTCCAATAGGCAGGCTATCGAATCCCTTAGGCGGTGTGGGATTCGAATAGAAAGGGGACGACGTTCGACTGAACGAATAAACGTCGCTCGGGAATATGTCATTACATAGTGGGCTGCTGTAATTGATTTTTCCGTTCCCATCCATGATAGTGAAGGAAGCGGATACAGGATAGCAGGTCACCCCGGCTCCATATAGGTTCAGGAGCGCGTAATTGGTCGACGGAATAGTCATGCCCGTTGTGAGAGTCGAGCCGTCAGATCTCTTCAGCACCACGCTCTGATTAGACAATAGGCCAGTCACCTTTATTTTGGTAAAGTCTGCGTTGTATGAGCAGCCGCTCCAATCCCAATAAGGATCGCCACCGAAGTGCAAGTAATTCACACCTCCGACGGAGGCGAATACCGGCCATCGGTTCCACCAATCAACATCCGATTTCTTGATCACGAGCATTGACCATTGACCGGGCGGAGGGAGATCGCCCATCCGTGGGCCCAGCACTCCGGGAATGGCATTCGCACCCCAGTACGCGGTATCCGTCCATCCACGCTTCCAGCCTTGGATGTTCTGATCATATATTGAGAAGAAGTAGCCGAGACCTATTTCTGTCGGATACTTGTCGGGAGGAAGGTAGACCCATTGAATGAAGTAACCATTAGTGCCGGGCCCATTTCCTGGTCCATCGTAGCCAGCATTGATACTGTATGAATGGTTTCCATATGTGTCCGTGAAGACATCGTGGTGGTACTTCTGTCCAAGTATTGCCAGGTCGTCCGTGACCCAGTTGAAGTCTGCCGTATTTGAGTAATAGGATGCAGGCAGGCTATCATCAAGGCAGGTGTAGATTGCGCCGTTCGCTAACCCCGATGAGACCTTTGAGGTGGCAGACTTCATCATGCATGGCTTGGAGTACCACATTACATCCCCTCCCCACACCTCCCGATAGGAATCAATCAGATCCGCAACCCCGGTCTGATTTCGAACAATGAAGCACGAAAAGGGAATGAAGCTGTGCGTGGAATTCAGGACAATCAGCGCCTGTGACCCTGTGAAGATCTTTTCTCTTGACACCAGCTTCCCAGAACTGTCAATCAACTCCACTGACATGCCGGAGTTCAAGCCGTTGATGGTGACATCCCAGTTCCTGAATATCTTCAAGTTGTCTATCACGACAGAGCTGCTTACACCTGAATTATTGAACTCAATCCGGAAGAACTTCAGCGGGATGCCGCCGTAGACTTGAGCTGTCTGCCAATCCATGACGAACACTCCGTCCAGATAGAAATCCGTATGATACGCGCTCCCGGACTGAGAGGTGCAAAGGGTCACCCGGTATGCATGACCACAAGTGTACCCCCGCGCTGTGTACCACCCACCATCTCTAAGATAAAGGATGTTCAGCTGGCCTCCAAGGAGCCCGCCAAATTCGACTCCGGTGATAGCATCGGATGCCGTATTCGAGAGCAACAGCTTGGACTGACCAGGGGCCATCGGGTCGGCTGCTTGCATATCAACAATGCAGTCCAAAACCAGCTGCCGAGGTTCACTCTGACTCTGGCTGAAGGACACGCCATAGCTGAACGGTTGATTCGTATTGCTGTTCTGAATCCTGAGACTCGGATCCAAGGAATTGTCCATTAGGTAGTTTCCGATGTCAGCGTGACCCATACCGCCAAAAAGACTCCATCCATCGCTTACCCAGTCGTTGAAATTATCGAAGAAGAGCTTTCCAGACGAATTCAGATCGATTGATGCCGGCCTGAGGAACGCATTGCTCGTGCTTGTATTCTCGAACGATGAAAAGACCTCATGGCCCATTGGATCTCTCGTGTAGATCGCATTTGCTTTGCTGTCAACAACGGTCTTCGCGACCTTTGGAGGAGAATTGACGTCGTCGTAGGTCTCGGCGACCGATATTCTCCCATCAGGGGAGTACCACGAGACCGTCTTCTTCATTGGAATAAGCTTTCCGGCCAGGCCATTCCATGTGAAATACGTTACCACAGTGTTCTTGGCCGCTGAATCGAAGTTGTACTCGGTACTCCCCTTGTATTGGGGCCTTGGCGCGCTATTGTAGTCATCAATCTGAGTGTACTTGATCGCGCCGTCGATCGCCGTGTAGCTGTATTGGATGGTGTGGCCCTCATCATTCCCCGAATAGGGGCGCTCGCATTTGCTTGACACAACCTTCGCAATTGCCTCGGTACCAACGGAAATGGAATCGTACTCATATGAGCTAGTCCCACCCGTGGGATACGTGACACTCTGAATGAGCAGGGAGGGATCCTGCGAATCGTAGTATGAGTAGATCGTGGAGCGGCCGAGCGGATCAATGGTACTCGCCAGACGGTCCCCATCGTACTGGAACGAGACTGTCTTCCCTCCGAACTCCGTCGCAATAAGCTTAATGGACGGGTTTGGCACATAACTGAAATTGACCTGCCTCCCAAGGTTGTCCCTGAGATATGTGATACTTGCATGGATTGGTGACCCTGGAGCTTCGTTGTAGCCCAGTGTCAAATCAGGGCCCTGGCCAAGGAACCTGTTCGAATAAACCTCATAAGGCCTTCCATCGCCAACCTGAAACGCCACTCTCATTCCGTCATGCAAATCAAGCAGGTAGTGGTCGAAGACGGGGTCAGTTCCAGTGCGCGTGAGAACGAACGGCTGCCCCTTTGTGTTATTGAAGGTCATCCCTGATTCATCCCATTCAATCGCCACTTTAGTGCCCCCCCAGAGGTGGACATAGCTACTGTCGATCCAAGGCAAGTTCAGTTGCCAGCCTTCGCCTATGTTGCAGAACGGGAATTGATAATAGAGATAGGGCTGGTAGAGCGAGTTGTAGCTCACGAAGTACTGTGGCGTGGCGAAGAACCTAGAGGCGGTCATGTCCATGCCTCTACCCGGAACACTGAAGTCTGTCTGGAACAGGTATAGTAGCCCGTTTCCTGGAGAGATCACATCCGACACACCTGAGGCAAATGGCTGGTCCTGATTCACTCCTCCGGCGCTCCAGGGGTCGCTGTATGCTCCTGTGGTATCAGCAGGCAAAGGAATTGAACCAAACATCACGCCCCTCGGATTGGTCGAAACATCAACGTATGATACAACCTGGCGCTCAGTCAGCCTTTCGCAGCTTGCAAGGTAGGCAGGACTGTCTGACTCGGTCGAGAATACCTGCCCTCGAAGCGACCACCCGCTCTGGCCCCCTGGGCCAGTGTGGGTCTCATTCACCTTTGAAGCCCGGTTGATATAGTAGATATGAAGGTCATTCGACGAGTCCACAGAAATGGAGGGCCTCTCACATCGGTCCGAGAGGTTCGACTGACTGCAGGTGGCTCCGTCTGTCTGCTGGAGCTTGATGTAGAAAAGAAAACCATTCACCTTCTTCATGGCGATGTGAGTCTCATTTGACTTTCCAGCACAAACCGAGAAATCCCTAGAAGAGAAGATTCTCCAGTCATTGCCTCCGAGGTTGGCTGTCCAGGGTACGCTCGATTCCCAGGCGCCTATCGAGGGATGGTAGATGTCCCAGTGGATCAGCGTCTCAGCTTGGTGGCCGTTGGGATTCGGAAGATAGTGGATGTTCTCCACCGCGACCAATAGCACACCTCCATCTGGTTGCACGACGACCCTTGCCAGCACATCTCTGATGGGGACACGATCGGTCTCATCGTCTGGGAGGTCGTATGGACCGAAACTTCCGCTGAATGACTGAGAGAAGTAGTTGTTTGTCCGTTCCTTCTTGACAGTGAAAACTTGAATAACCAAGTTGGAGCCGAGGAGTCGATCGTCAGAGTACGAAACATAAGCGTCACCATCCTGAGATAGTGCACAGCCTCCAAACCATCCCAAATCGCCCCAATCACTGATGGAATCCACGAACAACTTCGAATTCCAGTTGATCCCTGAGCCAGAAATGTACCCATCAATGAAATTGATCTTATTATGATGGAGGGACCCGGGACAAAGCCAAGTGACCGCAATGTGGTTCCCCTGAATTGCGACGTCGAATGCATTGGCCACCGGAATACCGTTTTCTGAGCATGGAAGAGCTGTCGCCGGTGACCACGACAGACCACCATCGGTGCTCCGAGAGTATACAATCGACACTCCGTTGTAGTAGAATAGCCAGTATGTTCCCTCGTAGTAGACCACATTTCTAAAAGGGGATCCCGGGGTGGCAAAATCGACAGTAGATGGTCCCACGATGGTCGGGTCTATGTAAGTCATATTGGACGGGAATTCGATTCTCGCGAAGAGCCCGGAGAATCCATATGAAAGGCTGGTGTTTCCGCATTTTGCGTCCGACCAGTCAACCGTACACTTTGGCATCCATAGGTCACCAAGGCTGAATCCCGTCTCCAGCTGAGTTGCGTTGTCAGACTTAAGTGCAGAGCTCGCGATTTGGGGACCGTTGATTGGCGTCGTGTTCTGTAATCTCACCTCGTCTTGATTCAAGAGAACATTCCATACAATGGATACCCAGTGCGATCCCATAGGCGCCGTGAAATTGACCCAAGCGGTGATTTTTGGGCGTGCGTCCTGATGGAATTCCGTTTTCACATACAACTTGGAAAACTCCATTCCATTGAATAGGAGGCTTTGAACTGTCATGAAATCGCTAGAGTCAGAATATGTCTTCTCAACCTTTCCGACGACAGCTGATAGATCGCTTTCCACTCCAAACGAACTTGATGCGAGCCGCTCACCAGATTGGCCAAACAACTGCAGCTCCCAAGGACTTGACTTCGAGAACTTGTACGTGCCGAATTGGGTCTTGTATGAGTAGCAGGACGAGTCCGCATTCGCAATTACCATCTGGCTCAGGTTGGCGGCTTCTCGCAAGACAGGTTCCGCTCCCGTGAAGGAAGATCTAGTGCCATGTGGGCGCTCGTACCCGTCAGAACTCGTTACTAGAGCCGGGGGGTCCTTGGTTCTGTTCAGGGTGATGGCAGAGCTGTTCTGACTCGAAGATCCGCTGGGGGCGATCTCACCATACTCTGCCTCGCCCGCCCTAACAAGCGGGCTAAAGACCGTGATAACCATCAATGCTGATGCCACGACAGCAAAGAGGGCGAGCGCCAATCTGATCCTTCGGCCAATGGTCCTTCTGGCCGGATTGACGCTTTCAATCTTGCCCAAGTCATTGACTTCCGACGAACCCTCTGCAAAACCCTCCATTGGAACCACCCTCGACACTCTATCTTGAGTGGGCCCTGATCACGCAAGAACAGCTCATTCAGGCCCCCCCAACCTCGCCACTCTCCCCAGGTCCGGATGGCATTTGAGCTATCTAAGTTTTTGTCAATTCGTGAGACCGGTGACTGACGAAGCAGAAAGGTACTAGCTCCAATGGTATCCATAAGATCGTCAGACTCTCGTTTGAACATTCGTGCTCTTATCAGAATCGGAATGCACGGGGGGGGGGTTCGGACATGGGCTTAACTACGTTTCTTCACAAGCCGCAAGGCGGTCTCTGCCACTTCGCTCCTGACGGGCTCCACGGTGTGCTCCTTGAATATCCTTCTCACTTCGTCCCCCGCGCGATCGAGCATAGTCTTCGAGCCTTTCGCCTTCCAGGTGTCGTAGGATGATCTGTCCGTCACGATGGGGAGGAAATGTTCCGTCCTGAAGTGCTCCATTGTGTGCCGCTGCCCGAGGAAGTCCTTCCCGATGCCGACCTTGTCGATGACATCGACCGCGAGCGTGTCGTCGTTGACCTCGATGCCCTGCGCCATCCTGCCGATAATCCGGGACATCTCGCTGTCGATCACGAGCTGCTCCAGCCAGATTGTCCTGCAGTCCTCCAGCAGACCTATGCCCGCGATCATGTCCGCACCCGCCAAGATAGGCGTTACGGCGCTAGAGAATTTCTCATAGGCTGCCTGCTCGTCAGGCTCCTTCGACGTGGTGACGAAGCCGCCCACGAGCGACGGGAATCCGAAGTAATGCGCCATCTGTGTGTACGCAGCCGATGTGAGGCCGTGCTCGGGAGAGCCGCCCGCCCGGGTGGAGGTCTTCATGTCCATAGGAGCGATTCCACACGAAAACACGAATGGTGTTCCAACCTTGTTGAGCTGAAATATCGTGTTGCCAGCGAGTGCCTCGGCGACGGCCAAGGCGACTGAACCCGCGAGGGTTGCAGGCCCTGTCGACCCGGGGCCAGGCATGACATAGAAGCATATCGGGAGGCCTGCGTCCGCAGCCACGAATCCCGCATCGAGCCCCTCGCCCTCTATCTGCAATGGAGTAAAACTCGTGTGTATTGAGCTGATGATTGGTCTTCTCCTGAGTTCCTCCTTTCCGCCCACAGCCGCAGAGGCCAGTTCCACAACGTCTTTGACCTCCCATGTGGTGGTGTCGGTGGCGAGCGTGATGTGCTTCTCGGTGTTCTCCAAACTGGCCTGGAGATCGTGGATGTGCCTCGTTCCCTGCGGGACATCCTGCGATGTCACGCTCGGCCAGTTGATCCCATGGCCCTGAAGTGCATCGGCAACGAACGCGCTCCTGGCGACGTCCGACTTCCTCGAGCTGATCCTCTTCCTCGACTCGAAGTCCATCGCCTCGGTACCGTTCCCGTCGCTGCATACATGAACATGCTCGAAATCCAACCTCGCGTCGTGCTTCCTCGTCCTCCCGTAGAAGACCACCGCTCGGTCGTTCTTCCGGGCCATCTCCTCCACGAGGTTAGGAGGGAACTTCACGACTGCGCTTTTTTCATCCACCGCGCACCCGGCGTCACGAAGCAGTTTCCGTCCTTTTTCGCTCCGGATCGCCATTCCTGTGACTTCGAGGATCTCCAGGGCTGCATATCGTATCTTCTGGACGCCTTCCTTCGTGAGCACCTCCCGCCTGCAGCGGACGGGTATTGAGTTTGCCATTCCTTGCCCCCTGAGTTGATGATAGTGTTGAGCGTGAACTTATAGATGAGAGAAAATGAGTTGTGCGGCCGGACCCTTTTACGCGTCCGGCC
>JBGOXV010000026.1:0-13309 GCA_041479325.1 Thermoplasmata archaeon | reverse complement strand
CGCTGCCGACCAGATCATTGAGAACGCCGCATCCATCAAGCCGAACCTCGAGGAAAGCGTGTGGGTCGCGATAAGGCCAATCATCATCTCGGGCATATCGATGGCAGTCGCGGGCTCATCCAGGCCCACGAGCGGCTCCGAGCATATGTTCTCTCACTTTCTTGATAAGATAGCGCCAGGCAAGGCTCTTCACGGAGAGCAGTGCGGCGTGGGGTCGATCATGATGATGTACCTTCACGGAGGGGACTGGCACAGGATCCGAGCTGCCCTTCAGATGATAGGTGCGCCTACGAGCGCCAAGGAACTGGGCGTGACGAACGAGCAACTGATAGAGGCGCTCGTGCACGCACACGAGATCCGAAAGGACAGATACACGATCCTTGGAGATAGGGGACTGACCCCGGACGCCGCCGAACGCCTGGCAAGCTTGACCAAAGTGATATGACGAGTGACGAAGGGGTGTTCAGCAATGGTACTGGTGACGGTCGTCGGCGAACAGCAGTGCAGGAAAGGGTTCGAATTCGTGTTTGGGGGTCCGCTGGCGGACTGCCGTGAATGCAAGGTGAAGAACATCTGCTTCCACCTTGAGCCGACCAGGCACTACAAGGTGACAGACATAAGGGATGTCCATCACGAGTGCAAGATCCACGAGGGCGGAGTCAGGGTAGTCGAGGTCGAGAAGCTGCCAACGAAAGGCGCGCTTCCGAAGAGCGCCGCGGTGGAAGGTTCGATGATTACCTTTGAGGAATCGGACTGCGAGAGGCCCGGTTGCGTGAACTATCGCTTGTGCAGGCCCTGGGGCGCTGTCGAGGGCACGCGGTTCAAGATCATCCAGGTCGACGAGGAAATCGAGTGCCCAAGAGGCCGCGGCCTCAGAGCGGTCCTCCTCGACTGAACGGAAAAGCTGGAGAATCAACGCCAGTTGCTTCCTACCGAGCTCCAACCGTGGCTGACCTAGTAGTACATGGCCTCAGGTGCCCTAACCCCCACTGACGGGAGGCAGGAATGAGACTTCATCTCCCTCCCTCAGAACCTTCCCCGGCGGTCCATATTCCTTGTTGACAGAAAGGATGATGTGATCCCGGAACCGGGCCATCTGTGGGAACCTGGAGATGTAGGAATCCAGTAGCTTCTGGACTGTTGTTCCGGGCTCAACGTCCAGTTCTTCCTCCTTGTTGCCTACTATGTCCCTGAAGACCGCGAAGAGCACGACCTTGACCTTCATCGTCCCAACATAATCATCCCATGTTCTTGAACCCTTTGTCCGGCCTGGGGTATCGACTTGTCCCCGAGAAGAGGGGGTTGAGCTCCACCTCGGAAAAGACCATCAGGAAGGAGGGCCGTTACACCACCGGGGGGCAATATGCCAATTATCAGAAGTGGGGCGACACGTGGGCGAGCCGGGGTAGCCATCGCTCGCGTCGAGCGCGAGCGCGAAGAAGTAATCCGAGAAACAGCCCACGATCAGGATATCGGAGCCTCGGAGGAAGCAATAGAATACGAGAGCAAAAGGGCTGTCATGTATCGATGGGTTATTGGGATTGGTCTCATTGTCCTGTTTGTGGCACTCATTGGCGTCTTCGTTTGGTGCGTTACCGCATGACGCGACAGGCTTATGGGGAATGAGGAAGGCGTTTGAGCCTCGCCTCGGAAAAGCCCATAAGGATGAGATTGTGATGATACGATGGGAGAATGACCGATGAACCTGAAGAATGACAGTTATGCCATTTTGATTGGAACGAAGAACTTCACTGAGCGGTATTACCGCGATAGAACAGGCTGGGTAAAGGTGAGCGCTCGCGGCCAGAAGTTCCGTATAACGGCAGAGCAAGTCCTAAATCACATCCTACCTGCAATAGCCGGCATCAAACCAAACGTGACCGTCAAGGTGGAACATCACGATGACTGAGCCTGTAGTCCTCAGAGTGAACTGAGAAAGGAAAACGGCTTGTGAGGGGCTTATTGCCCCTCTTCTGGCTGCGGTTCCCTGGATGCGATTCTTTTGCCGGATCTGTACCTTATTGGGTCGAGCCAGTGAATTTCGGGATTTCAAGTCTCACACGTTCCACAAGGGTGTTCGGAGAAGCCAATGAGTTTTCGTTTGTCTCGATTTGGATCCATTCCACTGGTTGCAGATGAAACAGAGGAAACATGGGTATCGGCTATTCACGCACCACTGTAGTTTCAGATTCCATTTCTAAGTTATCTGGCCATGATAACTGATAACTAACATGATAACATTATTGGTAAACTATGATATGACGAAATAGCGCAGCTCAAATTCTTTGTTACCAAGTCAGGTTGGGAAACATCTTTATGCGATGGTTCTCGATTGCGGCCTACACGGAATAGCAAGGCTTTTCACCCTGTACGCCAAGCGAGGGTGAAGAACAAGGATAGGCTTCTCAATGGCTTGCATGTGGCAAGGCTATCAAGGGAGAAGTTGGCACTGAAGGAAAACGGCTCGATACAGACAGAACTTAGGGTGTAGGGGAGAAATGTCCGTCATTTCGACACAATCAAGAGGGGGAACTATCGCCTCCAGGGACAACCATGCGACAGCCCGAGGGTGGGCTCTCGAGCCACAGATCACATCGAATGCAAAGGTTGTGCTCGAAAGAAGATACCTGAAGAAAGACGATTCTGGGAAACCGATCGAGACCCCCAGAGGGCTGTTTGAACGGGTCTCGAGGGCGATTGCGGCGGCCGAGCGCAAATACGGAAAGACTGACGAAGAGATCGAGAAGATAGCAGAGAGATTCTACGAGATGATGGCGAAGCTCGAGTTCATGCCCAACAGCCCGACCCTGATGAATGCAGGACGGGAGCTCGGGCAGCTGTCAGCATGCTTCGTCCTGCCCATCGGGGACTCGATGGAGGAGATATTCGACGCCATAAAGTACACCGCGCTCATCCACAAGAGTGGCGGCGGGACCGGCTTCAGCTTCTCCCGGCTCAGGCCAGCGAAGGACTCCGTCAAGAGCACGGCAGGCGTCTCGAGTGGCCCCATCTCGTTCATGGAGGTCTTCAACGCAGCGACGGAGACGATAAAGCAGGGAGGGACGAGGCGGGGAGCGAACATGGGCATTCTCCGCGTCGACCATCCGGACATAATGGAGTTCATCACTTGCAAGAGGGACAGTACAAAGCTCACCAATTTCAACATCTCAGTAGCCCTCACTGACAAGTTCATGAAAGCGCTCGAGGTCGAGGGTGAATACGACCTCGTGAACCCGCGGTCCAAGCAGCCCATGCAGAAGCTCAAGGCCAGGAAGGTCTTTGATCTGATCGTCAACATGGCCTGGAGGAACGGCGAACCCGGGACCATCTTCATTGATAGGATCAACCGAGACAATCCGACGCCGAAGGTGGGCGCCATAGAGAGCACGAACCCTTGCGGAGAACAACCGCTCCTGCCGTATGAGTCGTGCAACCTCGGTTCGATCAACCTCGCCAAGATGCTGACCCACAGGGACGGCAGGCTCACCGTGGACTACGACAAGCTCGGCGAGACCGTCAGATGGTCCGTGCGATTCCTGGACAACGTTATCGATGTCAACAAGTACCCTCTCCCGCAGATCGAGGAGATCACCAGGGCCAACAGAAAGATCGGCCTCGGGATCATGGGGTTCGCGGACATGCTGCTGAGGCTCGGCACTCCGTACGACACGGACGACGCCCTCGAGCTCGGCAGAGAAATCATGAAGTTCATCAACGATGAGGGACACAAGGCCTCCGTCGCCCTTGCAGACGAACGAGGCAGCTTCCCCAATTTCCCGGACAGCACTCTGACGAGCCGCTTCCGAAGCCTCAGGAACGCGACGGTCACGACCATCGCCCCCACGGGCACGATCAGCATAATATCTGGAGTTTCGAGCGGCATTGAGCCGATATTCGCCGTTGCCTACGTGAGGAACGTGATGGACAAGGACATCCTCCCTGAGGTCAACCCGATCTTCGAGGAGGTCGCGAAGGACAGAGGGTTCTACACAAACGATCTGATGAAGGAGATAGCCACCAAGGGCTCGTTGAAGGACCTGAAGATGGTGCCCGAGGACGTCAGGAGGCTCTTCGTCACAGCGCTTGACATCTCACCCAAGGTGCACATCCAGATGCAGGCAGCATTCCAGGAGCACACTGACAATGCCGTGTCTAAGACGGTGAACTTCCCGAAGGAGGCGACACCGAAGGATGTCGAGGATGTCTACATGGCCGCGTTCAAGCTCGGATGCAAGGGCGTGACCGTGTACAGGTACGGCAGCCGGGAGGACCAGGTGCTGAGCGTGGGGGAGACCACCTCCGCGGAGGAAGGGTCCGCCGGGGAGGTGGACGGGGCCGACGCCCTCCAACCAAGGGCGAGGCCGTATGTCACAAGGGGCTCGACTCAGAGGCTGGAGACCGGTTGCGGGCACCTCTACGTTACGATCAACGAAGACGAGAATGGACTGTGCGAGGTCTTCACCCAGATGGGAAAATCCGGTGGATGCACAGCGTCACAGGCCGAGGCGGTCGGACGGCTGATATCGCTCGCACTGCGGTCGGGGATAGAGCCCGAGGTAATCGTGAAGCAGCTGAAGGGGATCAGATGCCCGTCGCCGCTCTGGCAGCCCGGAGGGATGGTGCTGTCCTGCAGCGACGCGGTGGCCAAGGCGCTGGAGAGGTTCGTGAAGGACACTTCTTCTCCGGCTGGTCAGGGGACCCCGGTGGGCGGAGGACAGACATCGGGAGGTGCGACAAAGCAGAACTACGTCGCCAAGGGAGACGTCTGTCCCGAGTGTCCGGAGTGCGGAAGCATGGTCGAGTATGTCGAGGGGTGCGTCGTCTGCAGGACATGCGGCTTCTCGAAGTGCTGGTGACCAAGACAAGAAAAGGGAATTAGGGTCGCTCGGTCCACGGGATGCGGGACCGAGATGAGTTTTCTATTTCAATCTATTAGAAGCGGCACAGTTTTGAGGCCGGAGTCCATTGGCCGCACGGGGGCACCTATCACGATCAAAGTAGTGGCGATCAATGGCAGCCCGAGGAAGAAGGGCAACACCCAGCTGATGCTCGACTCGGCCGCGAAGATGATCACGTCCGCAGGAATCGATGTCGAGCACGTATCGCTGGCTGAGCTTGACATCGGACCCTGCACTGGCTGCGAGAGATGCAACAAGAAGCCATGGGATTGCCCGATCAAGGACGATGCGGCCAAGGTCCTCAAGGTGATGGTGGCCGCAGATGGGATCCTCATGGGGTCGCCAGTGTATTGCGGCGGAGTGACCGCACAGATGAAGGCCTTGCTTGACAGGTCAGTCATTGTCTACGCGGCGATGGAACTCAAGGACAAGGTCGGGGGCGCATTGAGCTGTGGCGGAGGCCAGCATGGCGGTCAGGAGTTGACTATCCTGCAGATCGCGGCGTTCTTCACGATGCAAGACATGATAGTGGCGAACAGCTCCGGTGGCCTTTTCGGCGCGATGGGCGTAGGAAACGACCGAGGCGATGTCAAGAAGGATCTTGAAGGACTCATGAGCGCGAGGAGCCTCGGAAAGAGAATGGCGGAGCTCCTGAGGTCGAGGTAGTCTACAGGCACGGCCAAAGAACGTATGTGAGAGCATCAATCGCGCTCCGTGTGCGGCCGAATGGTCTTCCGTTCCAGCCCGGAGACGGACGCGGGGATGGCGATTGAGCATACTGCGGTCCGACAGCTGAGGGGGGAGACTTTCGGCCCACCACTCGCAAAGCGGATATACGTCCCGCTACCAATCACCCGCCAGGAGAGCGCGGCCCCGAGGGAGCAGAAGGCAATGAGTTCAAAGCAGCTTGCCGGCGAGCTGAAACCTGGAGACAAGGTCGACAGTTACTTCTCGGTCAATTACAAGAAGCCGGTCCAAGAATACAAATACGGCTGGATGTTCGAGTTCCGGGGAGCCGACAGGTCCGGCCAGATCACGGTCAAGTACTGGGGGGGTCAGGACAAGGCCTCCGTCGAGAAACTGCACGATTCCTTCGAGCGCGATGAGATAGTCCGTGTGCAGGGAGAAATCTCCGAGTACAGGAACCAGCTCGAGATATCTGTCAGTGAGAAGAACGGGGGGTCGATGATAAAGCTCGCCGAAGGGGACTATGACATCGCGGAGCTCATCATGACCTACCCCGACATCGACCAGATGAAGGGACATCTGCTCGATCTCGTGCACACTGTCGAGGAGCCGAACTTGAGAACCCTCCTTGGGAAGTTCTTCGAGGACAAGGACTTCATGGACGCTTTCGCGTCATGCCCGGCGTCGATTCAGCTCCATTCGGCCGCCATCGGGGGACTGCTGAAGCACACCCTGAACGTCGCCGAGGTGTGCGTCAGGGTCACCGAGCTCCACAAGGAGCTCGATGCGGACCTCGTGTTGACCGGGGCACTCCTGCACGATATCGGGAAGATCCCGAGCTTCAGGGTCTCGAGCAACATCAACCTGACGGAGCAGGGCCGCCTCATTGGGCACGTCATTCTGACGGACCAGGAATTGATGGCAAAGGTCAAGGACACCGATGGTTTCCCGGAACAGCTAGCTTCGAAGTTGCGGCACATGCTTCTCGCGCACCACGGGAAGAAGGAATGGGGTTCCCCCGTGGAGCCGATGTTCCCCGAGGCGCTGCTCGTCCACGAAGCCGACGACCTCGATGCCAAACTGGACAACATGATATCGAGGCGCGAAGAAGCGGTCACAGAGGACGACTGGATCTGGGATTACAAGCATAGCCGGTTCATATACCTCAAGTGACGGACAGAAGTCGGCAACGGGCGCATTCTGTTGCACACAATTATGCATCATTGCTCGAAAGGGCTATATATTGTACAGTATTATTGGATTGCAGCAACAAGAGGGATTCAGAATGCAACCCGTGAGAACGACTCTCGATGCAGAGGAGATGCCAAGAAAATGGTACAACATACTGCCGGACCTTCCGGAGCCGCTCGCGCCACCATTGAACCCCGGGACGATGAAACCTATCTCACCAAGTGACCTCGAGGTCATCTTCCCGAAGGCTCTGATCGCGCAGGAGATGTCGGGCGACCGGTACATCGACATTCCCGAAGAGGTCCAACAGGCTTACATGATGGCCAACAGGCCGAGCCCGCTTCAGAGAGCGATCAGGCTCGAGAAGGAGCTCAAGACGCCTGCTAAGATCTACTTCAAGAGAGAGGACCTCAGCCCGGCAGGAAGCCACAAGACGAACACTTCCCTCGCCCAGACCTACTACAACATGAAAGAGGGCGTCGAGAAGATCTCGACCGAGACGGGAGCGGGACAATGGGGCACTGCGCTCGCTCTCGCGTGCCGGTATTTCGGGTTGACGTGCAAGGTGTTCATGGTGAGGGCGAGTTTCGACCAGAAACCCTACAGGCGCGAGATGATGCGCGTGTACGGCGCGGAAGTCAATCCATCTCCCAGCAACCTGACCGACTTCGGCAAGAAGGTCCTGGCTGAGAACCCGAAGCACCCCGGCTCACTGGGCATCGCCATCAGCGAGGCCATGGAGACAGCGGTCAAGGACAAGAAGACGAACTACAGCCTGGGCAGCGTGCTGAACCACGTGATGCTGCACCAGACGGTCATCGGGGAGGAGACTATGCTCCAGTTCAAGAAGCTCGACGAGAAACCGGATGTCATGATCGGCTGCGTGGGCGGTGGATCGAACTTCGCCGGCTTCACGTTCCCGTTCGTCGGGGAGAAGCTGAGGAAGAAGACCCATACGGAGTTCATCGCCGTCGAGCCGAAAGTGGTGCCGAGCCTGACCGAAGGCAAGTTCGAATACGACTTCGGCGACACCGCGGGCATGACCCCGCTCCTGATGATGTACACGCTCGGCCACAATTTCGTGCCCTCCCCGATCCACGCGGGCGGGCTGAGGTACCACGGCGCAGCGCCGACTGTCAGCCAGCTGGTGAACAAGAAGGTAGTGAAGGCCGTGTCCTACCAGCAGAAGGAGGTCTTCGACGCGGCCATGCTATTCGCAAGGACGGAAGGCATAATACCCGCGCCAGAGACAAGCCACGCGATCAAGGCCGCGATCGATGTTGCGCTCGATGCCAAGAAGAAGAACGAGAAGAAGATAATCGCCTTCAACTTCTCGGGCCATGGGCTTCTCGACCTCGGAGGTTACCAGCAGTACCTCGACGGCAAGATGACCTAGAAGAAACCCTTTTCCGCCAAGGCCGGGGGAGTCCCTGGCCGATTCATTTCTTCATTTTAGAAGACCGCGCCGGTCCGGCGAGCCTAATTGTAGCTCTCACCCGTGATTGTCTCGAACATGTCGATGTAGAGCTCTGATATCTCCTTGATCTTGGACTCGGGGAGCGCCGGTATCTTGGGCTCAGGCCTGCCCATCCTTCGCGCCTCAGTCAGCTTGTCGTAGTAGCCGAGCTGCCGGTAATGCTGCCTGACGTTCTCCTTGCTGAGCTCGACGAACTGGCCCTTCGAGTAGTGCTCCCAGTCCCACCATCGGTCCTCATCCGCTGTCCCGAAGGTGTCCACGACCATCAGCTCACGGTCCTCTCCGAAACCGAACTCCTTCTTACCGTCCACATGGATGAGATCCCTGTTCTCGACCTCTTCCGCGATGTTGACGTCGATTGCCAATGCGGCTTTGATGATCTCCTTGTACTCCTTGTCAGTGAGACCCGCGATCTTGATAGCTTCCTTCTTCGTCAGGAACCGATCGACCTTCTCCAGCTTCGTGGTGAACTCGATGTACGGCTCTGGAAGCTTGTCGCCGTACTTCACCTCCTTGTTCGCCTTGAGCCCGAGCTTGATCGGCTTGATCTTTCCTTCCCGGAGCCTGTCCCAGAGGGACCCTGCAACATAGTGCCTCGAGATGACCTCTAAGGGGATGAGATAGTTCGCGGTCTTCTTGTTGATCTTCGAGTACGGGAGCACATCGACCTTCTGGACCCTCATCCGGTTAGGAGGTATGAACTCCTTGAAGTGGGTCCTGATGCCGCAGCCGCGTGCGATCTGGAACCAGAAAGCGCTCGTCCTACAGAGGGTTTCGCCCTTGTGCGGTATCAGCGATGGAATGATCTTATCGAACACCGAGATCTTGTCCGAGAACACGAACTCTAGCGAGTGGTTTCCCGCCTCGTAGACGTCTTTCACCTTACCCTGGCGTATCAGTTTCATCGGAACAGGTGATTTGTAAGAGGTAGCTGTCTATAATGGTTTTGGTGCAATCGATTTACGTCGATAACGGAAGAAGCCGCGCCTCCTCCTCGTTCATAGAAGCGGGACGGCATCATCCTTGTAACCACAAAACCATTAAAGTCCGACGGTCCCCTAATCGAATCGAGAGAGAGAGATGGCGAGCGACTTCTCAAGGCATTTTGCAGAGCGGACCAAGGACATGAAAGCGTCCGAGGTGCGGGAGCTATTGAAGCTGCTTCAAGTCCCGGGCATGATCTCCTTCGCGGGAGGCTTTCCGAACCCGGAGACCTTCCCTGTGGAACTCATCAGGAAGATAGCCGATGACATCCTGAGGAAGGACGGTTCACAGGCACTCCAGTATGGCATCACGGAAGGCTACCCGCCCTTGAGGGAGGCCGTCGCCGACCGCATGAACAAGAAAGGGATGAATGTTTCCAAGGACAACGTCCTGATAACGAGCGGGTCGCAGCAGGTCATCGACCTGATGGGCAAGATGTTCATCGACCCAGGGGACATCGTGGTCATCTCCGCCCCGACCTATCTCACAGCGCTGACGGCTTTCAGCGCCTACCAGGCCACATTCGAGTCCATACCCATGGACCAGGACAACATGCGCATGGACCTGTTCGAGGACAGGATGAAGAAGCTCGCCCGACGGGGCAGGCCACCGAAGATCGTCTACGTCCTTCCCAACTTCCACAACCCGGCAGGCGTCACGATGCCGGAGAAGAGCAGGAAGAAGCTCATCGATCTCGCCTCGGATTTCGACCTGATCGTCCTGGAGGACGATCCCTACAGCGAATTGAGGTACGTTGGCGAGCCAATACCCCCGATCAAGTCCTTCGATGACGAAGGGAGGGTCGTGTACATGAGCACCTTCTCCAAGATCCTCGCGCCGGGCCTGAGGACAGGCTGGCTTGTGGCCGACCCCGAGATCCTGCGCAAGCTCGTCATCGCCAAGCAATCCGCGGATGTCTGCACAAACGTGCTGAGCCAGAGAATAGCCCACGAATACATCGTGCAGGGATACATCGGCCCCCAGATCGAGAAGATAAAGAAGATCTACGGGCGGAAGCTCGATATCATGCTGAGAGGCCTCGAGGAGTACGCCCCGAGCGAGATCAAATGGGTGAAGCCCCAAGGAGGCATGTTCCTGTGGGTCACCCTTCCAGAAACGATTGACTCGGGCGACCTCCTGGCGAAGGCACTGAAGAAGCGCGTGGCGTTCGTCACCGGGAAGGCTTTCTACGTGGATCCGAGGGATGGGAAGAACACAATGAGGCTAAACTTCACCTATCCATCTGACGACACGATAACCGAAGGGCTCAAGCGGCTGGGCTCCGTGATGAACCAGGAGCTGGTCTCAAGATGGGACAGGTCAGAGGATGGCAGGCTGCAGGACGAGATCCGCAAGACGCTTATCGGCAAGCCCTAGAACACGTCCGCGCCCGCGTGCACCACGATCCCTTTGTCCGTGATGGAATACGGCTTCACTCGCCTCGAATGGGCTGTCCGCCTCATCTTCATTATCCGGACGGTGAGCTGCACTTCGCCACCCTCCTTGTTCTCGTCCGACTGCAGGAGCAGGACGCCATCCGCTGTGTACTCCGCGAGGCCGTCCCTGGAAGAGCGCGGATTGTCGTCCTTCACCTCTGCGGTCAGTATGGATGTCGCACCGGTCGTTCGCAACAACTGGCACAGGTTGAACAAGTTTGAGCGCCGCTCGTTCTCATCGCTGAACATCATGTTGAGCAAGGAGACCGAATCGAGCACGACCCTCTTTGCCCCGAAGGACTTGATGAATTTCGGAAGCTCGCTCTTGATCCTCATGATGGTGGTCTTGGCATCGGAGGGCTCGAGCTTGAAGACGCCGAGCTTCTTCGCATCGAGCGCTGGAGTGAGGTCCCACCCGAACGTCGCTGCGTTCTTCATGATCGATTCCTTGTCCTCCTCGAGCGAGATGAATATGCACGGTTCGGCCTGTCTCAGGCCTTCGACGAGGAACTGGAGTCCCAGGGTCGTCTTGCCTGTTCCAAAAGAGCCCATGACCAAGACAATATGATTCTCTGGCAGGCCCCCTTGGAGCATTTCGTCCAAGCCACTTATCCCGGTCTTCACCCTGTTTGATGCCATCTTGTCATCCCACCCTTTCGGTGTTTATCACCACGAACCCGCTTTGAGCTGTAATGAGAGTGGCAAAGCGTGCTATGCGCTCCTGGTCGAGATGCGGCAAGACGCTCATGAACTTCTCGACGTAGAGGTATCTCTGCCTCTTCGAGGTGTGGTGAAACTTCGCCCATTCGAACTTGAAGACCCCGTCGACACTGTCGATGATCATCTGCTGCCGCTTCCTATCGAGGATCTCATCCGTGAGAATCAGGTAGACTATCGACTCCCACTTCTTCGCCATCCTCTGCATGCCCTTGAGAAAAGCCACGAGGTCCTGGAAAGGTATCGTCTCGGAGACCACGAGGTCGGTCAGGGAGTCCATGATGACCATGCTCCTCGGCGCATTGGTGTCCAGGAAATCCACAAGCGACTCTAGGAGTCCATCCTGCTTCTTGTCGGTCGAGAACAGGCCCGTCTGTTCGCTTCCGACCCAGCTGGTGGGAACGACCGTATGCATGAAGTAATCCCGCGAGAAGTCCTTGAACAACAGATTGTTGTTGAGCGACTCGTAGAAATCCTTGTTGAATGACAGCTTCACGTCGCGGAGGATGTCGTCCCTCGAGCGCGAGAAGGTCACATAGCACATCTTCTCCGGAAGACGGCCGTTCTTCCCGGCATCACCGAGCATGAAGGTTCGAGTGTCCGGGAACTCCTTGACGATCCCGATTTTCGCCGCCGAGGTCAGCGCGAACTCGTGCCCTCCTCCGCCCACGTCGCCGAGCAGCAGCACGACAGACCCGATCGGCAATCCACCCTGCATGATGGAGTCGAAGTCAGCGACTCCAGTAGGTGTCCTATCTACATCCCCTTCTGACATGATTTGGCCTCGCGCGTGTGCTAGGCGCGTATAAAATCAAGGTGTGAGTATAAATATTTTGGTAATTGCGAGTCCACGCCTCAACGGTGCGTTAGTATGAACTGTTGCAGCATGCGGATGGCTTCTTCCGTCGATTGTTTCTTTATCGAGGTCCTCGACCCCTTGAAAATCTTCTTAGCGCAGGCCGCACTCGTCTCGGAGCAAACCGCGATGATGACCAACCCCACCGGTTTCGCTCTCGAACCCCCGGTTGGTCCTGCGATTCCAGTCACTCCGACCCCGATGTCGGACTTGAATCTCTTCCGCACTCCAGAGGCCATTTGGACGGCGACCTCTCGGCTCACCGCGCCCCTGCTGGCAAGCACCGCACCATCTACACCTAGAAGGTTCACTTTGGCGGCGTTGCTGTACGAGATGACCCCGCCCATGAAGTAGTCGCTGCTTCCGGGCACGTCTGTGATACGATCCCCTAGCCTACCGCCTGTGCAGGACTCCGCGACGCTCACCGTTAGGTTCCTTTGCCTGAGCAGCTGCCCGATCCGGCTAGCGAGCACGGCATCCACCGCCCCTGGAAGGTGATGGTCTCATTCCCGCGTCCATCAGCCTCTGTTTCGCATCGATCGCCTCCAGCATTCTGGCAACAGGGTCTGGGACGAGATGTTCCCACTTCTCACCTGACGCTATCCGCCGCCTGATCTCGGTGGCCGAGTAATCCTTCGGATTGTACGCCTTGGTCTGCAGCACCTCGTAACCCGCCTTCGCAAAGAGCGAACGCGTCAGGTCGCTGTTCGAGAACACGACATCAAACGGAGGCAGATTGGATTCGATATGGCTCACCCAAACCGAGAACCTGTTCAGGTCCCGGATCGGAACGATGAATATCCTCGATCTCTCCTTGGATGTGAGCGAAGAGATCAACATCTGGAACCTCTCGCCAGCGGTGAAGGGGTTCCTCTCAGTGTGCGAATCCTCCGCGCTTCCTATCACCACTATCAAATCGTCGCACTTGCTGAGCGCCTCCTTGATCGCGGCAAGATGGCCCTTATGCAAGGGTTGGAACCTCCCCACGATGAGTCCGCGCAAAATCGAGTGCCCCCTTCAATGCACCGAGGCCCTGTCCGCGGGCGGGAGCGGTGAGGGGGAT
>JBGOXV010000025.1:0-13390 GCA_041479325.1 Thermoplasmata archaeon | reverse complement strand
GCACGTTCTGAGCGGAAAGGCGCATTCGTGGCCCATGTTCTTCTGTTGAACCCTGCAAATGCAATCACGCAGATTGAAGGATTTCGAGTCCAAGAGAAGCGCTTTGACATCGTCATAAGGGAGAATCCACTCAGACTTGGTCGCCTTGTTCGCCGGGACTACCCGGTGAATGGCCGGCTGCGGCTTCATGATCCCAGCGGCTCCTCCATTTGCCATGTAGTCTTCGACAAGATGCGCAAACTCATGGTCCATGTTTTCCATCTGGGATTCATAGATCCCGACAACGAACGGCGCCAGCCTCACGAGCGGCTTACCTTCTCTCTCTTCGTGCCACAGCAGGCCTCTCTCGGCCATCTTCGTCAACTTCGCAACTGTGAGTTCGGATGAGAGTCCGAGGCGTTTGGATATGACGTCACAAGACTCAAACGAACCGCTCAACTGACTCGCTATGGAAGCTTCCTCAGGCGAGAATATCTTCTTGAGGACTCTTATCTCGACATTGGAGGGTGTTCTAGGAAAACCGTTTGGAAGCCTGTCCAATGCTTCCGCAAGACGCTCGTATACGAGATCGTTCGATTCCTTCGCCATGGTCGGGGTCTGGAGCGATATGCCAAGTAATAAAAGGAGGCCTTTGGCCATGATGAGATCTTGTGGTAAACCTACTGTCGCAGGACAGGACGTGACAGTGAAGTTCCGTGCTCACTGTGGAGAAGCCAGAGCGAGAGACGAACCGGCGAAAGAGTCTAGCCCGGTGCTCCGGTTACCTGATTGAAAGACAACCAGTCACTGGGTTCATCCACAGATTCATGGAGGAATCCCGAGTACTAGTGGCGCGTCGGTTTCTCGGCGTTCCACCATGGTATTCGTCGCACCCGGACGACTATCTCCTTCTGAACCTGCTCACGGCTATGACAACGACGAGGAACAGTATCGACAACACGGGCACAAGGGGGCCACTGAACTCTGGAATCACCAGCGGAGTGATCTCTACCTGCATCGTCCTGTTGCTGGTCAGACCATGGCTGTCCCTGACCTCGAGGCGGACCGTGTAAACGCCAGGCTCAAGGTACTGCCACTGAGCCGTCTCCTCGGTCGTCCAGTTGACATCCCACACGCCGTCGTCATCGAAATCCCAGCGAACGCTGAGGGATGAGTTCTGTCCTCCAGGGTCCCAGCTGAACGAGGCGTTGAAAACGAGCGTCGCGCCGACGACGGACTGGTTATCAGAGACGAAGAAGGCAGCTCTGGGACCGCCTGTGTAGGGCTCAATCAGGGGAAATCGATCCTGCTGCGATGCATTCAGGTACGGGACATCCCCTATTCCGTCCGGTCCCGGGAGGTCCTGATTCGGACCCGACATGAGGTCCTGACCCTCGTAGTCAGAGTAATAGTTGCCCCCGGTGGGATAGCCCGCATCCAGAGCCATATCCCCCCATATCTGCACCGAATTGCCAATGAGATTGTTGTTGTACGCGACCACCCCGGAGCTGTTGGACATCGCAGCTATCCCCCCAGGCCAGTTGCCCTCGATCTGGTTTTGCGATATCACGGCTCCCTCGACATGGTAGAGTGTCACCCCGTTGTATCCGTTCGAGTACAGGTGGCAGCGTCTCACGACGACATCGGTGCTGTTGTAGATGGGCATCGCGTCCCAGCTCGTCCCAGATATACTGACGTTCTCCACGGTCGCGTTCGTCACGAAGTAGAGGGCGAGCCCGACGTTCACGTCTGAGATGCTCATGTTGCTGATTGTGAGATCTTCGCAGTGGGCCACGAGTAGCTGGCCCGCGGTGATGTTGTCAAGGTGGACACCGATCTGGTCCTTGATGAAGACTATAGGCAGTCCGCTGACCGTGTTGTTCGAGCTGATATCGTTCGATATGACGTTGTCGAGGACGTCGCCGTACATCATGACCCCGTTGGAATGGAATTCATTGCCCCAGACAGAGCAATGATCCGAGTTCAGGAGGAACAGTCCCATCTCCTCCTGGCCCCCGTTCGTCGTGACCGAATTCCCACTGAAGGTGCAGTTGCTTGAATCCCAGAACATCGTCCCGAGATAAATCTGGTCGATCGTGTTGTTCTCGACGGTCCCGTTGGAGCAGCGTTCCAGTTCCACCGCCAGCCCCGACGTTCCGTCCCATCTGAGGTGGTTGTCCCTGATGAGAAAGTGCGCGTCGCAGTCCCGTATCTCTATGCAGGGTGCTGTGAGGGATGTGTATAACCCTGCACCGTCGATCTCCAAGCCCCCAATGACATATGGATTGGACTCAGAGCCGTCGCCCGGGAACATGCCGAAGCTGTTGTTCGTGATGAGGATCGGGTCATGGTGCAGATACGCTACCGATGGCGATTCCCCAGCAGTCGTCATTACCGGCGACAGGGAACCAAGTACAAACATCAAGAACACAGAGCAAGCAAGCGCCAAGCCGCGAGACAGAACCATCGCCTCCGCACCATCCAGCCCTATTGTGATGATGTGTTAAAAGAGTTGCGGAGTTTTCAGACTGGCTGCATTCCGCCACATTGTTCTAGGGCAGAGATCCCGCAGGGCCCAAATGACCAAGAACTGGATACTGTTCGAGTTGCCACGTGTCAGCAATAGGGGCGGGCAATGTCAATGTGCTCGAACTTCACCTTTTCCGATGGAAGATTCTGACGCCTTGACAGCCCGGGCGATGTTCAAATGGGAGGTGTTGCCAGAGCGCGCCCTCTCGGTTTGAGTCTCGGGATCTCCCCCGATGAGCCACGCAAGGTAATCGCAGGCTCCAGCCAAAAGGATTTATAGCATTCCCGCGGTACACTGGCTGGGGGAGGAAACGTGGCAAGATTTCTCGCAAGAATTGGATGTATGGCGATCGCGCTATCGATGATATCGGTGATTCTGGCTCTGCCTGGCAGTGTGGTGGCAGGCTCGACTCATGATCCCATCCTCATCAACGGAGACAAAGCGTTCACGGCCGCCAATGGAGTGGTCGGCGGCTCTGGAACCGCAGCAGATCCTTATGTGATCGAAGGGTGGGACCTGGCCATCTCGAGTTCCTTCGGGATACACATCATCGGCACGAGCTCTCATCTCGTTATCAGGAATGTGGTCGTCCATGGCAGCTCGCCCACGCCAAATGGGCCGATCGGCCTGTTCCTGGAGCATGTGAGCAATGTCCAGATAGAGACCGTCGAGGTCAGCATGTGCTGGATTGGGATCATAGCTTACAAGGGCGGCAATGTCAGCATCGAGGGATGCTCCGCACACGACAATGTGATGGGCATCCGTCTCAGCTACTGCAAGGACGTCGCGATAGACGCCAACTCGGTCTACTCCAACTGGTGGGATGGCATAACAGTCGGAGCATCGGAGAGATGCGCTGTCCGTGGCAACCTGATGACGAGCAACAGCGCGGGGCTCGCCCTCCAAATGTCTCGGGGCATTACCGTGTCTGGGAATGTATTCACCCATGACGGCATCACGATATCTGGCACGAAGCTCTCGGAGTTCGACTCGCATGTCATTACTTCCGACAACCTCGTTGGTGGGCTCCCCGTCTACTACTATACGGACGTATCTGGGATGCGCTTGGAAGGCCTTCAGGCAGGGGAGATCATCCTGGCCGGTTGCGAGAACTTCGAGCTCGACGGTCTGACGGTCACCGGTTCCTCCACCGGAATTGAGGTGGCATTCTCGGAGGTCATCTATTTCGACTCCTGCATCTTCCAGAACAATCACTGGGGCTTGCTGATCGTCGAGTCTTACTGGATCAACATCCAAAGTTGCACATTCACGGGGAACGATATCGGGGCGTCGATCAGCGACACGGAATTCATAATCGTATATGAGTGCGACTTCAGCGGCAATCCCTGGAACGGCCTCACCTTGGGCAATTCCATCAACATCCTCGTGGGGTCATGTACGTTCACTCTGAACGACTGGGCCCTCTCGCTCTCGGAGTGCTCGTATGCGACCATGTCGGGCAACCTCATAACAGCGAACAGCCTCGGCCTTTACCTAGGATATTGCTCAAAGACCTGGGTCTACGGAAACGAGATCTCGCACTCCACCTGGCTCGGGATTCAGATCTGGGGAGGAAAGAAGCTCCTGATAGAACAGAACAACTTCATGACGAATGGCGTCCAGGTAACCGTGTACGAACCCGGGGACATCTCATGGGACAACGGATGGAGTCTCGGCAACCACTGGGATGATTACACCGGCGTCGATGCCAACGGCGATCTCATAGGCGACACTCCCTATATGATCGACGCGAACAACCTGGACAACTTCCCGCTAATGGTTCCGTACTAGCGCTCGACTCACGCTCAGAGGAGTGCGTGAAGCCCTTCACCCAGCCTGCCAAATGAGCGCAGGCTGGAGCTAAAGAGATTTATAGCGTTACAACGGTAATCGAGACGGGGGAAAGAATGGCGAGGTTGTTCTTCAGGATCGGATGTTGTGTGATTGCGTTGTCGATGCTATCGCTGGTCTGGGCACTGCCGACAAGTGTCACAGCTGGATCGAGCCATGGCCCAATTCAGATCACTGATGATAGTGGGTTCACACCTGCCAATGGGGTGACTGGTGGATCGGGAACTGCAGCAGACCCGTTCGTTATTCAGGGCTGGAGCATAGCCTCGACCGCGTGGGTCTATTGCATTGATATCGCGAACACCCATGCATACTTCGTCATCAGGGATTGCCTCCTGACGAAGGGCCAGGCGGGCGTGTCCTTGATGAACGTGGCCCACGGGACTGTCCAGGGCTGCACCATCAAGGGTACGGCGACGGGATTTGTCGCGCAATACGCGAGCGATTGCAGGGTCGTTGACAACACGATCGAGGCACAATACGAGGGCATTTCATGGTTCGCGTGTGACCGCTGCGAAGCTTCTGGCAACGTGATCGGCGTGGACAATCAAGGCATCGAGATAGGGGATTCGACCAGGATGGTCCTCCGTGGCAACACAATGACGGGATGCAGCGTCACAATCGTCGGCTATGTCCTGGAACAATGGAACACCCATGTGATCGATACCACGAACACCGTAAACCGGAAGCCGGTGCTGTATTACCGCAACGCGTCGGACATAACGGTCCCCGCGGGCGCTGGACAGATCATACTGGGCAACTGCACTCGGATGTCGGTCTCGGGCCAGACGCTCTCCGATCTGACCGCCGGGATAATACTGGGCTACTCGTCATTCAACAAGGTGGTGTCGAATTCGCTTCACACTAACGAATGGGCTTGCATCGTGCTCGAGAACTCGGACAACAACCTAGTCGCCCAGAACACGGTCTCTGGATACGTAAACGGGATACTACTTCTTTGGTCCAAGTGGAACACCATCGAGGGCAACCTATTCCTCCAGAAGAGCGCTGGGCTGGTACTCTCAGATTCACATCATTCGACGGTGACCGGGAACGTATTCGATAAGGCCGGATTCGGCATCTACGTGGAGTGGTCGACGGATTGCTCATTCAACGGCAACGAGCTACACGGATCCACGATCGATATCTCGGGAGTAGGTCCCCAATACTGGACGACGCTGGCCTTTGATACAACGAATTCCATAGACGGCAAGCCCGTAGTCTTCATGAAGGATGCCGTCGCGCCGGTCCTTCCAGCCGTCTGGTCCGAGCTCATCCTTGTATCATGCAGCCAAGTATCGATCGAGAACATCAGCATGAGTAACTCGGTCGAGGTAATCGTACTCGGGTACTGCTCGGGTGTGGTGATAGCCAACCTCACCAACTCGAACGGCGCAACCTGGATCTTCGCGCAGGGCCTCACGGACTCGACGATCAAGGACTGCGTCTTCAGTGGCATCGGATCGGGGGTCGCCCTATTCTACTGCACGAACAACAAGATCCTGCGGGACCAGTTCGTACGGAATTACCAGGGTCTCAGCATCTACGCCTCCGGGTTCAACCTCATCAGAGGCTGCCTTTTCATGAAGAACTTGGACTACGCGATCTCCATCTACTGGGAGGAGTCCGTAGGAAATGTGATCTACGGCAACGCCTTCGTCGCGAACGCGTGGTACGAGAGGCATTACGCTGGAGAGTCCTCGCAGGCGTTCGACTACTGGGGAACCACTTCATGGGATTTCGAAGGCGCGGGGAACTACTGGAGCGACTGGATCTCGCCCGACGCTAACGGAGACGGGATAGTCGATTCTCCGTACCTGATCGCAGGGCCCGGGGGAGCCATGGACGACTTCCCGCTCGTGAGCTCACCTCTCTAGATAGAGGCAGGGTGCACAAACGTCGATGGCGGGAAACGTATCTACTGAACGGTGGGAAGAGCATTGTGGAGACTGTCTGCCACAGGCAGCTCATCCACGCTGATGAGTGCTGTGCAATCTAGGATCAGTAGATGCTTCCGCCAGCTTGAGTCGATATCAGCGTGCCGGCCACGGCTGAGAGCGCATATGCAGTGACGCCGACCCCGTGCCATGTAGCCAGGTTGAAGCTCGCCCCTTCCGTCATACGGTACACCGACACATCGAGGTATGTCAAAGGCGTTCCATCCTTGCAGATCTGAGGCGCTCCCGGCGTGCTCAGGAAATACGCCGAGCTCGTGTTGCTCAGCCCGAAAAGCGTAACGTCCCCGTTCGGTTCGACTCCCAGGGCCGTCTTCTCGTTGATCCCGATACCTCTGGCGCCTTCAGCCAAGCCATCCTGGACTATCCGCGCCAGGAAGGTCACGAGCCGGCCCATACGGTCCCTCGCGACGAAGTGACTGTCAGTAATCGTGTCCGCCATGTTCGTCAGGCTCAGGAAATCGCGCGCGATGGTGACCTTGTGATCGTACGGGTTCAGGAGCGCCTTGTCAGCATAGAGCGTGTTGTTCTGGGCTGAGAACACGAACTGACCAAGCACGGCAAGGCCGGCACTCGTGCCCCCGACTGGCGCGGGCTTGCTCGCTACGAATTGTATGGCGTCCACGATTGGTGTGCCCTTCCACAGCCTCACGTAATCCCACTGGTCTCCTCCAGCTATGAACAGCGCCTCAGCACTTCGGATCTTGTTAATCACAAAGGGGTCGTAGCTCGCATCTGAAGCTTGTATGATGATGGTCTCGCACGAGTTGACGCCGCCGAGGTCATTGTATATCCACGGATCGTAGGCGTCCGTGCCCGTGGCGCGTATGACGACAAAATCGCCACCACCGGACTTATCGATCATCCATTTCATGCCAGCATCGACGTCCGTGCCCCCACCCGCGAGCAGCAGCCCACCCGAGGTCTTCGTCACGACATCGTTCGGATCGCCAGTGCAAAAGTAAAGGTACTTGGCCTTCGACGCCGAGGCCGAGAACGGCACGACAGTGGTCGCCAACAACATTCCAAGAACAAGCGCTACAGCCGCTGCGGACAGAACATGCTTTCTGAGCACCATTGGAGCTCTCCCCCTTACATCCGAGAACCGAGTCCGTGTTACATTATGGTTGCGTCGGGGATCTCGTGCCATACGCGGGGAAGCGAGGATGCGGGGGCTGTGAAAATCAGATGGGTCAACCAGGTCACGACTCTCTCGATATCATCTAGTCATTCCGGTTCACGCACGGATCACAGTGCGCCTGCTTTGCCTCTTCGGCGAAGAGCCTTCCAAGAACCGGTGGTCAAGAAGCTCTCGCTCATGTTGTCGACCATTCTTTGAAACTTCGGTAACGGGACCGCGAACGAGAGCGCGTTCTTGCCGACGCAAGGCCTCGCAGAGATGTCGAACATCCCCAAGATGCATCTCGGGCGGGGCGACCGCAGTTCTGAGTAAGGATGGTACACGATCGATGAGCACCCGGATCCGAACGGGCAGATCACGGCGTTCGGCTCGGCCTCGTCGAAGTTCGCCAGCGTGAAAAGCCCAGCTATTGTATCCAGGCCTGCCAAGAAGACGACTATCTCCGGTTCATCCGACCCAGAGAGCTTGTCCCAGCGCTTGAAGACTATGAACGGTTTGGGGGCCTTCAGCGGAGGCGAGAACTTCCCGCTCTCGCGCACCAGCTTGGGCGACTTCTTGTACCTCTCGCCCTTCAACTTGCCCGGGATGCCGTATGATAGGAAATACTCGAAGTCCGGCATCCAACCCTCAGTTGCGAACCCCAAGTATCTCCTGGCGCCCCCACAGATGCGGCTCTCGGCCGAGAAACACAATGTCTTTCCCTCCCTCACAAGGGGGAGCATGTTGATAATGCAAGGATCCGACTTGGGGACGGCGGCAGCCTTCGGTGCGGGCTCGTCTGAGAAGAACACCACCATGGGCAGCTCGGCATCGCCGAAGTACCTACGCCACAGTGAAATGAACCGCTCACGCCTCTCATCTTTCATCTGGACTCACTCGACCTTGACAAGCAAGGGAGATGAGGTTCATCCTTGAAGATTCTTTCTAACAGCTGGATTCCGGCCCTCGGCACACTCAAGAAAAGCCCCTAGAGAAGGAAAGGCAAAAGGAAAGAGGTTTGAGTTCACGTGCTCTGATGGCGCGCCTCACCCAGGAGGCCAGGGAATATCATAGTAGACCTGGCCAGGATTAAGCCCATAGTCGACAGCGTCCACAAACCAGTATCCGGATGACCCCAACGGTCCTGTCCATTCACGCACCATTGGCGACCACCACTCAAACGCCAGATTGCCGATGGAAGCTTCTGAGAACTGCAGTTGGAGCTTCGAGCCATCAATCGAGAACGGCACAGATGTCACGACCATCGTGCCACGATCCAGCATGAAAGCAGAGTAGCTCGATCCATCGTATCTCAACGCGATCAAGAACAACGGCAGTACTGGATTGGTGTTGACGTTGTATGGTGAGGGGTCAATCCACATAGCCCATTCCACGAGCTTGATTCCACCAGGCAACGCGGACCCCTCCTTCGGAAGTGGCGCCGCAACTTCCATCCCGAACGTGTATGTCTTCGCCTTCTGTGAAAGCCATGCGGATGCCATGTCGAGGTACTTTGCTTGGGCCACTGGCGCGTTGTCCGCCCATAACTTCGAGATTTCGCCTGTCCTTGCGTCCACACCGAAGCCGAGGTCTCCCGTCCTGTCCTGAACCACGACCGTCGTGGTCCCAGCAGAGACACCGCTCGGAACCAGCATCAGTCCTACTACAATCGCACTCAATACCGCTACCATTACTTTCCTCACTTACTCCCTCCTCCTCGAACCACCCTTGAGGCATTCGTCGGTAGCGGCAGCCGGAGTCATATGCGCATGTCCATCGGACAGATGCAATTGGAGTCACATACGGACCGCAGGCTGTCCCTTTGGTTCCGGCTTTGATTGACAGAACGGACAAACCCAAAGAAAGAACAGGGTGTTCAGATTGCTGATCAGGATCATTGTATTCTAAGTTCGGAACGCAGATTGTGCGTCCTGGCCCTCTTAGAAGGACGCATCTGGGCTGCAGGCAACTTGTCTCGCCAGGTCGTATACATGCGCTCAAGATAAGCGAAATTGAGCATCACGGCCAGGACATCTTCATCCTCACCGACCTCTCTGAGAGCCTTGCGTATCTCAGCTATTTTGTCCGACCAGAAGACCCACATGAGGAAGCTCGGGATGTTGCTGAACGTCCTGACATATTGGTCCTGGAACGGGTATCTCGAAAGCAGCCTCCTGCCGACTTCTCCTTTGTCAGCACCGTCCCTGAGGTTCACATGCATCAACAAGAGCATATCTCCGCCTGCCATGAGGTCCATAGGCACGCTCATATCCAGCGAACCCTCGGATATCATGTCCTCCAGGTGTCGCCTGACCGTCTTGGCCGAGACTCCAAGCACATCAGCGATCTCCGCTGTTGGTCTGCGCGCGTCGTCCTTGAGCGAATCGATGATCCTGAGGTCGAGGGGAGAGAGTTCCTTGTAGCTCTGTTTCCGCTTCCCATCTCCATCAACAGAATAGTAGGGCATCAGCCCGTCATCGAGACAGTATATGCCCACAGCAGGCTCCGGCATCTCAGCTGCTCGCTTCACGAATTCGACATAGCTTCCGAGTTCGGATATGTCTCTCAGAAACCCGACTACATAGAGGTAATTCCCTCCGGTGACGATGGCACGGCGCGAGAATTCGCTTTTCCCCAGTCTGTTCAAGGTTTCCTCGATCGATGCTGTCCTAGATCTCCCGAAGACCACCACAGGGACTGCATCAAGGTAAGGAATGGAAATGCCCGCAATCATGCCTTTGATTACCCCGGTCTTCGTCAAGACCTGCATTCGATGGTTAACAGCTTGCCTGGAGATCCCAAGTCTCTTGGCAAGCTCCCGGAAATGCATCCTAGGATTCGCACCAATCAGGATCAACAGCTTCCTGTCAGTATCATCCATTTCCTCAGAACGCCAGGGCCATGCGGAGTATTGAACCTTTCTCACAAGGACCCGGATGCATGATTCCCATCGTGAGAACATTATGTAGCGCGCTCCCTGAATCTTCTCGTTCACGAGGAAAGTCGATGAAAGGAGTTCCGCTCGTTGCAATAGCACCATGATTGAAGAAGAGCCAGATTTCCAGGTTCAAGTCGGGCTCAATCTACGGGGCCATGAGTAATCTTTGTGTGTTCAGGTAGTATATCGAATGCTTTGGCTTCGACATCACTCAAGGTTGGGAGGCTCTTCACCATCGCAAAGAGTTCTCCTTTCAGGTACGCCTCTACTGAGGCCTCGTCCTTGAACAGGTAGATCCCACCTGCTGACTTTTCAGCCTCATTCACAACCCAGATCTTCCACAGAAGTCCCTTGACATCGCCACCAGGTCTGAATGTGGGAGCACCCTCTAGAAAGGCTTTCTCAAGCTCGAGTCTTGTCATCTTGAACTTGAAACTCACCTGCAGTATTTTCTTCATCTTCTCGCTCACCCCCTCCTCGAACCACCCTCGAGGCGAGATGCAGAATCGCCCAACGCAGCCTTACGGCTTTGCATCTGTTCTTCGTCGATTGCCGAGATATCTCGTATCATGCAACACCATGGTTCGTCATGGAATTTGAGCAGACGGAGGGAGTTTAGATTGGTGCGGTAATCCTCTAATTGAGAAGAGGCCAGGCATTCATGGATGAACGGGATACGGTGCAACCGAGCTCATTCTGGGAAAAGAGCTAAGGTGGAGGAAAGGTGACCGTCCAGATCACGATCTACCCTTTCGCCTCGTCTCTCCCGCAAGCACGATCACTGCCGTGAAGGCAACCGCAACAAGTGACATCATTGTGAACTCAGGTATTGGTGTCGAAATTGTAGTCAGGGGATAGTCGTCCTGCGCGTTGGCGGTTCCATCAACGGGGTAGGGGTGGTCAACTATCCCATCAGAGTCCAGATCCGGGGTTCGCCAGTCGCTCCAGAAATTGCCCTGGAGATTGAGGTCCCAGGCGTTGTTCGTGCCGTCATCGGAAGCCTGGACATAACTCGAATCGAACGCGTCACCCGAGCCGTCGTTATACCAGAAGTTGTTCCCGAAGAGCACACTGTCCGAAGAAAACTCGTCCAGGTACACTGCATACCAAGAGCAGTTCTCGACGGTGTTGGCGTTCACATACCATCGATTTGAACTCTCCAGCTCAATGCCATAGTCAAAGCAGCCATGAATGTGATTTCCATAAATGATGCTGTCGTTTGAACCTTGACCCCACACACCGACGCTCACGTTCTCGATAGTATTGCCCGAGACCGTCGTGTAGTTCGCCATGTATAGGTTGACGCCCCAGGAGCAGTTCTGTATCAGGTTTCCAGAGACCGTATTGTGTTCTCCAAGGATTCTTATCCCTGTGTTGCTCGACCTGATTGTGTTTCCAGAGATTACCATATCGTAAACGTCCGAGTAGACATAAACCTCCACGCCGGCTTGGTTGTCCTCCAGTAGGTTCTCGGAGACCAAGTTTCCGCTCGAGCTCATCACGTTGATGCCTGAGAAGGTGTTCGAGTGCACCCAGTTCTCCCTGACTGTGTTGTTATTCGACCCTAGCCAGAGGCAGATGCCGTTGTAGCTAATGTTGAAGATGTTGTTGTTCTCCACTAGGTTGTGCGTGTCATTCTGGTATAGTTGAAGGCCCATGTGGTCCGTGTCATGCATTGTGTTGTTGCGTACGATGTTCTGTTCGGAGTTCGCCATATAGAAAGCAGTGTACGCGACGGAGATGCTGCAGTTCTCCACAATGAGGTTCTTCACATGATCGATTTCTATGTCATTTCCGTACCAGCCCCAGTAGGTGCTTTCTCCGGTTGCATTGTACAGTACGCAGTTCCTTACGACGGCGAATGCGTCGGCGTTCGTAATCTTGATCGCGTACTCGGCCCCTTGGGCGTCAATATACCAATCCGAGATGATGTACGGGTCAGCCTGGGTCCCTAAGCCGCTCACTACGCCTTTCGCGGACGTGAAGTTTCCATTTCCGTTGATCGCTATCGGATCGTGCGGAGTCAGGGTTGCGATGGTTCCCACACCAGCCCCCGTGGGCGCAGAAAGCACGAGAAGACATGATCCGACAAGCGCGACAACAATTGCGGCTACCCCAATTCCGCTCTTCCGAACTGACATGACCCAAATCCCCCGCTCTGATTCTACTCATGGCTATTTAGAGGTTCCCTGATCAGCTCCGAGACGAGCACGACCAATCCGGGCCAAAGGCACCGCGTTTCACAGTCTCCCCATCCCTGAGGGCTTTTCCGAAGCTAGCCCTGAGATTATTGTTTGAATCACATGAGAATGGAGCCGAGGACTGATAGCCATTTTCCAGATGGGTTGAACCATCGTATCAGTTGTCTACCGGCAAGGAATCAGCTAGATGGACAGAAACTGATTGTTCCAACGAGGCTCACTCTGCAAGTCCGGCTCACCGCAGGGAAAGCCAGGAAATCCTTTAAGACCAGGAAAGCCTTCGATTCGCCCGATACCATGCCCAACATAGCAGTCAACATAGAGGGGGTCTACAAGTCCTACGGAACGACCGTGCAGGCGCTCTCGGGGCTCTCGCTCACCATGTTCGATGGGGAGATCTTGGGCCTCATCGGGCCGAACGGTGCTGGCAAGACGACGACCATCAAGATACTCGTCGGGCTGCTCGAAGCGGATTCTGGCACTGTGAAGGTCCTAGGGACGGACATCTCGAAGGACCATGTCACTTACAAGTCGCATCTCGGGTACATGCCCGAGGCGCCCCAGCTCCCGGACTACCTCACCTGCTCCGAGTTCCTCGGCTACATCGGCCGCATCCGGAGCCTACCCAAGGAGGGCCTCGAGGCCCGAGTGCACGAGCTCCTCAGGGGCTTCGACCTGACAGGCAAGGCAAACGAGACCATCGCCACGCTCTCGAAGGGCATGCGAGCGAAGCTCGCATACGCCGCTGCCACCATCCACAACCCGAAGCTCCTCATCCTGGACGAGCCCATGATCGGCATCAACCCAGCTGGGCAG
>JBGOXV010000024.1:0-13657 GCA_041479325.1 Thermoplasmata archaeon | reverse complement strand
GCCGGGAGTGCGTTCGTGAGAGCGAGCATGAGGTTCGCCCAGAATATCCAGTAGCACAGGTTCGAGACGACCCAGAATACATCGGCCGGCATTGCCGACATGATGCCCGACGGCTCGTAGAGGTCGGCCTCGGGTGATACCATTGGGGCGTAGCCGAAGAAAGGTAGCCCAAGGTATCTCAGGAATTCCGTCACGCGCGCGTCCGGTCCGCCCCTGCTTCCGAGCGGGTGCGTGACAGGCCCGAGGACCGTTCGGGGATCCGCGACAACGATGCCCAGCGGGGAGCTCGTGATACCGATGAAGCTCACGTTCCTGTACTCCTCCTTGTTCAAGCTGGGGAAGTGCAGGCGGTAGTAGAGCCACTTCGACGTGAGGTTCACTGACCTGATCGAGCTGTCCTCGACGAACCAGTTGACGCCTCCGGTCGTGTCATGTCCGAACCTCAGGACGGTGATGTTCACGGGTGAATTGCGGGTCGAGTTCTCCACAACTGACTGCAGCTCCGCGACGCTGTGGATCACGGTCCCGTTGAGCCTCGCTATTATCATGCCCGGCTCCACCCGGGCGTTGAATGCGGGTCCGTCCGATACGGAGCTCACGACCACGCCGCCTGGGAGCGCCAGGACCTGCCGGTGGTGCTTGTAGGTCAGGTTCACGCTGACGAGCTCCCCTGGCATAGCGAATGACACCGACCTGAACGAGCCGGTGCTTATCGGCTCCCCGTTGAGCTCCGTCAGGGCGCTCCATACCCGTATTCCGGATATGTCCGCCGGAGAGTTGGGAGCGACGCCGACCACCACAGGTCCGTCAGCGACGGGCCTCACCGACGGCATCAGGATCCCGAGAAGGATGACCATGAATATCGTGGCCACGATGGCGTTCGCGGCCGGTCCCGCCGCGAACACCTTGAGCCTCTTCGGACGTGAGGCCGCCTTGAGCTCCTCATCGTCCGGTTCCACGAATGCGCCTATGGGGACGACCAGGAGCAGCACCCCGATGGAACGTAGTTTGATCCCGCTGACGAACGAGAGAATCCCGTGGCTCAGTTCGTGTGCAAGCACGGCCACCGAGATGCCGACGATCACGTAGATCGCGGTCACCGCGGGATCTATGTGCATCTGGCCGAATGGCAGCTCTCCCGAGAGGTCCATGAAGCTTCGCGCCTTGTAGGTTGTGTAGACCTCCCATGCAAGGAACGCCGAGATGACCGCAGTCATGGCCACGCTGATGACGACAGAGATCAGGCCGTAGGCGTTCCAGGCGCGTTTGCGCGAACCAAGCCTGGCGATGAATGCCCTTCCTCTGCTGGTCCTCAGCATCATGATTGGGCCGTAGAACTTGATGCCCAGCCTGCCCCACAGCTTCATCCAACGGCCGACCAGCACTATGCCGGCGTAGATCGCCGAAATCAGCAAGGCTACGATGTACCCGTTCAGTGGATGCACCCTTTGATTGTATAGCATCGACTGACAACGATATGAAAACTCTGGATGATCTACTCCCTCCGGAACAAGTCCTTGATCCGGCGGAACGCCCTGCGGAGGGCACGTCGCTCGGCCTCGATACTCGTCTTGACGCCGCTTGGCCAGAACCACTGGTACACGCGGACCTCAAAGTAGAGGAGTGCGGATATCAGCAAGAATAGCGCCAAAATCCCAGGGACCATGCGCACGTGGTACCATCTTGCGATCTGCCAAGGCAGGAAGACATCAAGAGCGAGCGCACCGAGGCCGTACCAGTACCTCAGATAGTCTGTCACGAGCCAGTCCTTCCAAGGCAGGTGCTTCCGGAGGATCTTGACTGCCTGTTCCTCGGGCAGGTCCTCCGCCTTGTCGAACGGTCTGTAGGCGGCCGCCCGCTTCTCGGCCGCGGTCATCACATGCTTCTTGTCAGCGGACATGACATGCAACGAAGTGCTCGTTCCCCCGGTCCGCCAGGAGTGGGTCGACCGTGTGGCAGATGTCAATGACCAGGGGGCACCTCGTGTGGAACCTGCAACCCGGGGGCGGGTTGGCCGGGCTCGGGACGTCCCCCGGTAGAATGATCCTGTCCCTTCTCAGGTCCGGGTCGGGCACAGGTATGACCGAGAGCAGCGCCTCGGTGTACGGGTGTATCGGGTGGGCGAAGAGCTCGTTCTTCGACGAGTGCTCCACTATCTTGCCCAGGTACATAACCGATATCCGGTCGCACATGTACCTGATGGTGCTCAGGTCGTGCGAGATGAACAGGTAAGTGAGCCCGAAGTCCTTCTGGAGCTGGTTGAGCTGGTTCAGGATCTGCGCTTGGACGGACACGTCAAGGGCCGATGTGGGCTCGTCAAGGACGATGAAATCTGGGTTGACCGAGAGCGCACGCGCTATGCCGATCCTCTGCCGCTGGCCCCCGCTGAACTCGTGTGGGAACCTGTACAGGTGCTCGACGTTCAGCCCCACCCTCTCGAGGAGCTCGATGGTTCGGTTCCTCACACCCTCCTTCGTCAATCTCTTGCCCACTTTCGCGTATCTGTTCTGGGCGACGATGGGCTCCGCGACGATGTCCTTGATCAGCATCTTCGGGTCGAGAGACGAGAAGGGGTCCTGGAACACGAACTGTATCCTCCCCCTGAGCTTCCTCACCTCGCTCTTTCGCCTGAAATTTATGCAGTATCTCCTGATGATCTCCTCGATCGCGTCCTCTGCGACGTCCCTGACGCCGTCCTCAGACCCGCCCAGAGGCTTCCCTGGCGGCGCCGACGAAGCTGCGGTTCGGATCTTCTCGGCATCGATGCACATGTGCTTCTTCTTTCCAGCGGTTATCTCGCAGTCGGTGCCGAACAACTTCGTGATCTTGTCCGCGATCCGGAGTGCGACCTCAGGGGTCATCTCCCCGGCCTTGGTATCGCTGACGAGTCTGACCAGTTCAGAGAAGTTCCTGACGATCTCCTTCGGCGTCTCGAGGAAGACATAGCCTGCGGATGGCGGTGTGAGCATCATGATGGATCTTCCGACTGTGGTCTTGCCACAGCCGGACTCTCCCACCAGGCCCATGGTCTCGCCTCTCTTGATGTAGAACGTGACGTCGTCTACCGCCTTGACCGATCCCACGGACCTCTTCAGGAGCCCTGCCCGGATAGGGAAGTACTTCTTCAGATGGACGACGTCGATGAGATTCCTGTCGACCCTTGGCTCAACCTGATCGGACATAACCCTCCGCCTTTGCAGCCATGTGACAAGCGACTGAATGACCCGGTTCTATCTCCGTCATCGGGGGGCGCACCTTCGTGCAATACCCCCTTGCGAAATCGCATCTCGGGTGGAACCTGCACCCGTTCGGTGGGTAGATCAGGTTCGGGACGGATCCTCGTATGGTGTAGAGCTTCTCCGCCTCCATCTGGATCGATGGGACCGACTTCATCAGGCCCGTCGTGTACGGATGGAGCGGTCTCTTGAAGATGTCCCTCGCCTGGCCGATCTCGGCCATCGAGCCAGCATACATCACCCCAACCCTGTCGCACATCTCGGCAACGACTCCGAGATTGTGGGTGATCAGGAGGATCGAGCTGCCGTATTCGGTCTTCAGGTCCCTCATGAGCTTGAGTATCTGGCCCTGGATGGTGACATCCAAGGCCGTCGTGGGCTCGTCTGCAATGAGGAGCTTCGGGTTGCATGCGAGTGCGATCGCTATCATCACGCGCTGCTGCATTCCCCCGCTCAGCTCGAACGGATATCTCTCCGCGACGCCTTTGGGGTCTGGTATCCTGACGACCTCGAGCATCCTTGTGGCCTCTTTCAGGGCTTCCTTGTCGAGCTCTCTGCGGTATCTCCGCAGGCCCGGTATGCGGCTGATGAGACCCTGTTTCGAGTCAGGATTGCGCTTGATCGATTGCATGACGGCGATGTAGGTGCTCAGGATCAGGGGTCTTACGAGCCACGAGAATCGACCGTAGAACTCGGAGTTGCACGTGTCGCATCTCACGTCGCCCTCGTCGATGTAGGCGTGGCACACCGAGCATCTGCCCTGCCTTGAGGGCTCCTCCCCGGGGGCCTCGCCCGCGAGCGTCTTCTCCTGTTCTGGAACAATATCGGCAGACCAGGCCTTTGGCCTCCTCTTCTTTGTCGCGTATGACTTGACGAGGTTTGCAGACGGGTGGTCGATTGGCAGGACCTCAGCTATCTCGGTCTCCTTCCGCGGTGTACCTCTCTTCCGGAATCTCGCCAGGGAAGAGCCATAGGTTGCGATCATCTTCCTTCGGTCGTACTCCGACAATCGCGCATACCAATCATTGGCCTCCTTCTCCCAGTCCGCCCTGGTCTTCCGGATGTGCGAATGTTCCTTCTCCAGTCTCACCAAGACCCGGGCTGCCATCTCGTTCTTGCGGTGCAGCAGGATGACCTCGGCTATCTGGTCGCCCGCCGTGAAGACCGGATTGAGCGCGCTCGTAGGTTCCTGGAATATCATCGAGATGAACCGTCCCCTGATCCTCTGCATGTACTTGGTGCTCTTCGTGAGGAGGTCGTACGACCTCCTTATGGCATCCTGCGATGTCTTGTCCTCCTTCGGGGTCTGGGGCAGCTTCGTCACCAGGTATCTGTCCACCAGGTGGCTGGGCGTCTTCTCCGGAGGGACGGTCTTCGCCACCTCGGACGTCGTCACCGGCTTGGGCTTCTTCTTGAAACCTGTCCATCTGAGTCCGTAGCTAGCGACGAGCTTCTTTCTCTCCTCCTCTGGCAGGCCCCTGTACCACCTTTGCGCGTCCTCTTCGAGCTGCAACCTTTTCGCGCGTACTTCTGCAGGCTCCATGAAGTAGACGTGCCCACCCTCTATCTTTCCAGGGGGGCTGAGGATGAGTTTCATGATAGCGCTCGCCGTGACGCTCTTCCCGCAGCCAGTCTCTCCGACCAGGCCCAGGGTCTCGCCCCTGCGGATGATCAGGTCGACGCCCTCGATGGCTTGGACGATGCCTTGGTATGTGTAGAAATTCACGACGAGGTCGCTGATCTCCACAAGCGTGTTGTCCTTTCCGTCCACGAGATCACCTCCTCATCTTCGGGTCGAGCACGTCCCGCAGCCCATCTCCAATTAGGTTGAATGCGAGCACGAAGGTCAGGATCGCTATGCCGGGGAACAGTATCATCCACCAGTCCCCATAGACGAACCTCGATTGGCCGTCGTTGATCATCATGCCCCACTCGGCGTACCCGTGGGGTGCTCCCAGGCCCAGGTAGCTCAGGCCCGCCATGACCAGGACCACGGTGCCCATGTCCATCGTCGCCTGGACCACCACGGGGGCCCATGAGTTCGGCAAAATGTGCCTGAACATGATCTTCAACTCCCCGGACCCAGAGGCTCGGGCGGCATCGATGTACGTGTTCTCCCTGATGGACAGCACTTGCCCTCTTACCAGTCTCGTGTAGCCGGACCACCAGACGGCGATCAGTGCGAGCTTGGTCGCATCCAGGTTCCTGCCGAGCACTGCCGCTATTGCCATCACGAGTATCAGCGATGGGATGGAGAGGAAGATGTCAGTGAATCTCATGACCAGCTCGTCGAGGATGCCTCCCTTGTACCCCGATATCAGGCCCAAGACGGTTCCTATGGCGGCCCCTACGAGCACGACCTCGATGGCGAACACCATGGAGATCCTCGCGCCCCATATCATTCCATAAAGGATCGATTTACCGTTGATGCCGCTTCCCAGAGGATACCCAGGTGTGCCTGGGGGCAATGGCTCGGGTTTGTTCAGGTCGATGGGTATCTCGAACGGGTCCCCCCTCCCATGGTGCGGCATGAACACGAATGGAAAAGCAGCGACTATGATCAGCATGACCAGAAGAACCATGCCCATGATCGATGTGAGGCTCTTGGACATCAAGTGCAGGTCGAACCTCAGCTCCCTTATCCTGGGTTTGAGGGCCAACCTGAGGTCACTCATGAAGTCGCCCTTGGCCTTCGCTGCCTGGGGCGGTCTCCCGACTGTCCGGGCCGGCTGGGGGCCAGTTTCCTTCTTCTTTATAGTCAGTTTCGAAGTCATTGATCGTTCCCTTTCTGCACCTCAGCCCAGTCTGACGCGCGGGTCAAGAAACGCGTATGCGAGGTCCACGATGAGATTCGATAGCACATAGATCACTGCGGTGAGCAGGACGAACCCCATGATCCCCGCCGTGTCCAGGTTCAGCGCGGCCTGGGCGGACCACTGACCCAGACCGGGCCAGCTGAACACAGTCTCTGTCAGGACCGCTCCTCCAAGGAGACCTCCGAAGCTCAATCCGACGACAGTCACAGTGGGGATGAGCGCGTTCCTTCGAGCATGCTTCTTTATGACGACGCTCTCCGGAAGCCCCTTCGCCCTCGCTGTCCTCACATACTCTGCCCCGAGCACCTCTAACATACTGGAGCGCATCATGCGGACGATGATGGCGGTGGATGCGAATGCGAGGGTTACGGAGGGCATTACCAGGTGAGCGCAGACGTCGAGGAAGGTCCCGAAATTCAGGTCCAGGATCGAGTCCACAATGTAGAATCCAGTTATGACGTGAATGTGGTCGGAAGCGCCCAAGCGGCCGGGACCTGGCAACCACCCCAGACCTCTATAGAATATCATCATCAGAATGAGCCCAAGCCAGAAGACTGGTATCGAGACTGCGACCAGGGACGACAGTCTTGTCGTTTGGTCGAACGCGGAATTCGCTTTCACTGCGGCCCTGGTCCCTGTCGCAATGCCGGCAGCAACTGCAACGACCGTCGAGATCAGCGCCAACTCAAAGGTGGCGGGGAATTTGTGCATTATAGTATCAGTCACGGATTCCCTGGACGTACGGCTCTGGCCCATGTCACCGTGTAGCACCCCATTCAACCAGTACCAGTATTGGACGTAGATAGGCTCGTTCAGATGGTACTTAAGCTCTATGAGATGGATTTGTTTCTCTGAGGTCTTCTCGGGGTTCTGCAGGTAGGCGGTGACGGGATCCCCCGCCGCTCTCATGATGATGAAGGTGAGTATTGATACTCCTATGAGAACGGGTATCAGAAGGAGGAGCCGCCTAATCACGTAGGTCCATAACTGCAGGAGCCATCACCTTTACGCAACTTCTCTGTACCCGGTTGTTTCTATTTCTAAGTTTTCCTCCGGGATAACATTCGCATAAGAGTCCAGGCCCTCGTCTCGGTAGTGGCTCCCTAGGCTCTTGCATCCGCTCGCCTATGGAAATATGAGAAAAGTAAGAGGTTTCGATAAAGGGTTTGCGACCTGGTTCCTTACCTGGTTATCCCTTGCTGAAGTTCGGGTAGTAGAACCCTGAGTACATCGGGTTGTAGATGTACCCCTTGACCCAGGACCTCTCAATGTGGAAGTTGTTCGACTGGTAGAGCCAGATGTATGGCGTGTCGTTGTGCACCAGCCAGGTTATCTGCTTGTAGAGGTCCGCTCTCACGGTCGTGTTCAGCTCGCTACTCGCCTGAATCACCAGGTTGTCGATAGTCGTGTTGGAGTAGCCCGTCCTGTACGCGAACGTTCCACCGGTGAGGAGGAACGGGTTGCAGTAGTCGTCCGGGTCAGCGTAGTCCGGTGCCCACCCGAGATAGAACAGCGGGAACGGGCTCGGGGACTTCCTCAGGTTCGCGAGGTAAGTCGGCCAGTCCAACGCGTTTATCGTCGCATGGAACCGAGTTCCGAGGGACTCCAAAGCGGCTTTCATGTACGTGCACGCGGCCTCTCTGTACGCGTTGCCGGTGTTAAACATGAAGGCTACCGTGAAGCCCTTGTCCCACCACGACTGTCCAGGCGTGTCGCTCTGCGCGAGCTTGAGTTCCGCCTCTGTGAGTGCGAGGCTGTAGTTGTACACCGGTATGCTGCTGTTGTACCCGAACATGCCCTTGGGGATCGGCCCGTTGGGGACGATCGCGTTGCCCTTGAGGACGTTGGTTATGAACTGCGTGTAGTTCAGCAGGTGCACGAAAGCCGTTCTCACATGCTTGTCCTGGAAGAAGTTCGAAGGCACGTTGCTTCCGAATCCAGCGGCTGCAGTCGTGTTGATGTGCATGTTGAATCCTGCGAACGTCACATCGAACGTCGGCAACCCCTTCACGACCTTGTACTTCGTGGCGTCGCTGAACAGCGACTCGAAGTCCATCGGTATGACAGCGCTGTCCGCATCTCCGGCCTGCAACATCAGTATCCTCGTGTTCTGGTCGTTGGCCTTGACGATGTATATGTCCTTCAGCGCTGGTGCCGGTCCCCAGTATCCAGACCATCTGGCCATGTGGATCTGAACGCCCTTGTCCCACTTCACCATGTAGTATGGACCCGTGCCGCACTCCAGAACGTTCATCTGCGTGTTCTGTGCGCCGTTCACGACTCCACCGTGCGCTTGGACGAACGTCTTGCTAACAACGTCCAGGACTGTGTATGCGCATATGTACAGGAACCCTGGATATGCGTGCGTCAGGTGGAAGCTGACATGCGTCGAATCAACCGCCTTGATGGCGGCTTCGCTCGCATTCTGGTTGTCCAGTTCGGTTATTATGTAGTGGGGGTCCGTTCCTCCGATGGTTGCGGTCAGCCAAGCCGGGTGGCTTCCGCTCGTCCAGTTCTGGAGCTCATCCCCGATGTATGCCGACATTGAGTCAGTGAGCACTTGCTCGACCATCCATGCAGGTCCGTCGGGGTCGTGTATCCTTACGACTCTCTGGGCCGAGTACGCGACATCATCGGCGGTCATGGTCACATTGTTGTGGAACTTCACGGTCGACTTGAGGGTGAAGTTGTAGTACAGCCCGTCCGAGGTTATTCCATTCCCAACTGTGGGCACGGCCGTCGCGAGCTGCGGAACCAGCGTGGCGGCGCTAGAGCCGCTGTACCAGACCAGTGTCTCGTAGGTGTTCTGCAGGACCTCTCCACCGGCAGTCTCATAGTCTACCGCCGGGTCGATGTAGTCAGGCTCCCCGATCGTTGCCTCGATGAACGCGTTCGGGTTCTTGATCGGGCCGCTGAATGTCGCCTTTGGGGTCAGTACGTGGATTGTCCTCATGACAGTCGTGTTCACGCCGTTCCAGGCGGTCGCGACGAACTTCGCAGCATAGTGGCCGCTCGCGGTGTAGTTGTGCGAGCTGGACATGAACGCCCCTGGTGTCACCGAGACAGCTGCAGTCCCGACGCCGTAGTTCAGAGTAGTCCCTGACAGGTAGCTCGGATCCTGCTCCCACATGTCAGTCCCAGTCGTGAGGTTGCCCCACTTGACTGCGGTAGTGCCTGTCATGTTGAAGGTCACAGTGCGGTTCGCTTCGATGATATCCTTGTCGGATGTCAAGAACGCGAACGGTGCGGTCGTGTTGGTGTTCGGTGGGGCCGGTATGTTGTAGAGCAGGACGTCGATGGTGATCATCGCGGCCTCGTTGCTCCCGTTGAGCCCCTTGTTGTCAGTCGCTATGTGGTAGACGAGGTAGTGACCGCCGTAGGCGTACACGTGTGTTACGTTCTTTGCCACTGAGGCATTGCCGCTTACACTCGCTCCATCGCCGAAGTACCAATAGTACATAGCAACGGATCCGTCAGGGTCCTTCGCTAGCGACTCAAAGTGGACTGTGCCACCGATCGCTATTGTGTTGACATCAGCTTGCGCACCGGCAGTCGGAGCCAGATTTGCGGCCGCCTTCTTGTTGAACAATCCAAGGCCGAAAGCCGCCCCAAGCGCTGCGATGACGAGTATGATCACTATGATCACCGCGAGCAACATCGGGAACTTCTTCCTTTCATCTTTTATCTCAGTAGGTAATGTCTCCGGAGCCGTTTCACTAGGTATCTCTCCTTCCTTACTAGCTTCCATTAGGCTTATCCTCCTTCAATCTTCTACGCTTTTGGGTCTGCAAGAATTCCCCTCCACAGACCAACAACGGCGTCTAGACCGGCTTCTACCATATATATCCTTTGTTGCGGGGCATCATGGCGCCGGGCACTATCTGGCTGGGGCTTCGCGATGAATCCTGAGTCGAGACTACTGGCAGGAACATTTCCAAGCTTAGGTTCGACAATAGGCGAAGGCTCTTTGACCGATGACCGGGGCAATGAGTGTTCATCGATGCTCAAAAGAGCGGCAACAGCGTACTAAGGGACAAAGCTGTCTTCACTTCTTCTTGTATTCCTTGATCAATGCTGCGATGTCCTTCGGATCGGCACAGTTCCATGTGCCACAGTTCGGGCACCTCGACTCGTGCTCATCGAGGTCCATGTCCTCGACCTTCCCGGTGAAGCTGACTGTCGCGGGGTAGAGGCTCTTGCAGTTCTTGCACTTGTATTCGAGTTCCACTTTTGGCATGGGGAGAGGACTAGCGAACCGATTGATAAATGTTTTTGGACCTGCGAATCTTTTTCCGGTATGACGCCACTGCCGACCCGAAGCTACTGACTTCGGGGTCATACCGTGCCGAACGCAATCAAGGAGATACAGATCCGGGAGGTGTCCGCCTCCGGCGACCATCACGAGATAGGGGTATCAATCGGCAAGCAATGCAAGGACCAGGCCCAGCGGATGGAGAAGCGTCTCTGGTCATGGATGGCAGCGATGCCAGGCATGACCAAGGAGAAGACCTTCGCCTACGCGCGGAAGAGCCTCCCCGCTTCGCGGAAGTTCTACCCGGAGCACATAGAGGAGCTGGAAGGTTACGCCGAGGGTGCCGGGTTGAAGTTCGACACCGTTTGGGCGATGACCGTCGATTTCCCGGGTGGGGGACGCGGCAGGACCGGATGCACAGACATAGCCGTGAACTCGGATTGGACCAAGGACGATGTCGTATATGCGGTCCACAACGAGGATGTGTGTCCCTACAACCTCATCGATATGTCGATCGCCAGGATCAAGCCCGACGACGAACCGGGTTTCATCGGCCTATGCTATGGTGGCATGTGGCCGACCGCTGGGATGAACGCGGAAGGCATAAGCCTGACCGGTAACGCGCTCGTGCCAAACGACACGAGGATCGGCATACCGAAGATCGTCCCGTGCAGGAAGGTCCTGCGCGAGACCGGCATCTACGGGGCGTTGCGGGCGGCAATGCCCGAGGGCAGAGGACACAGCTTCAACAACATCGTGTGCGATCCCAACGGCGAGATTTACAGCCTCGAGGGCTCCCGGACCACGTTCGACGCGCTTTACGCCGAGGACGGCTGGCTGATACACACCAACCACTATCTCTCGCCGAAGATGTGGAAGTTCGAGGACAACATGCACACTCGGTTCTCGTCAATCCTGAGGTACAATCGCGCCCGCAAGCTGTTCAAGAAGGAGCTCGGAAGTGTCGAGATATCAACGTTCAAGCGGGTGCTCTCTGACCACGTAGGCTACCCCGAGTCGATATGCCGGCACGCGGACCCCAAGTTGAGCGTTGAGGAGCAAACGCAGACGATATTCTCGGTGGCCTTCGACCTGACGAACAAGGTCGCTTGGATCAACGCCGGCAACCCGTGCCAAGGCGCGTACAAGAAGTACGTGCTTTGATTGGCTCAGGGATACCTGTGCCTGAGCACCTGGCCCGCGAGGGCCTTGGTCTGTCGGCCGTTGTCGACGGCGATGGTCCCGTTGACTATCACGTAAGGCACCCCGTCCGGGTATCTGTGCGGGTAGTTCTCGAAGGGATGCTTGTGGGGCCAGAGGTTCGTCGCGCGGTCCTTGATCTTCGCGAGGTCGATCAGGGTTATGTCCGCCATCAACCCCGGCCGCAGGAGGCCTCTGTCGAGCAGGCCCATCTTCTGGGCGGGGTAGCTCGTCATCTTCCTGACCGCGTCCTGCATCGTCAGCAGGGGCTCGTCCCTGACGTATCTCTCGAAGATCCCAGGGTATTCCCCGAACGCGCATGGATGGTACTGTGGCGGGTCCGTCATCGGCCCCTTCTCCGACCAGGTCGCGCAGTCGGATGACACCATCACCAGCGGGTGCACGAGGAGCTTCTTGATGTCGTCCTCGCTGATGTAGTCGAAGATGGCTATGATCTGGTCGTTCTCTTCCTGTATGAGATCGAAGTAGGTCTCGAACACGTCCTTGTGCCGCATCTTCGCGACCTGCGCGACGGTCTTGCCCACTAGCCCCTTCTGGCCGGGCACGTGCATCAGGAATATCCGGTCGAACAGCCCGTGCTTGAGCAGCCCTGCGGGGCCGAATGCCGGGAGCTTGTCCTCGATTATCTCGCGTTTTATCCGCGCCCTGTTCTCCGGCTTGCCCAGGTGCTTGATCAGCTCTGGCCTGGTCAGCTCGGCCATGTACTGCGGGAGCGCGCCGCTGAGGGCTGGCGCGAGGTCGGTGTGCACGTCGTTGTCGACCGTGACATCCAGGCCCCGCTTCCTCGCCTGCTCCACCAACCCCAGGGTCTCCTTCGTGCGTCCCCAGGCGCCTATCTTGGGACAGTTGTGCGAGATCTCGACCCCGACACCGCTCTTCTCGCCGATCAAGATGGCCTCCTTGATGGCCTCAGCTATGGTCTCCCTTTCCCCCCTGATGTGCGAGGTGTAGATGCCGCCGTACTTCGCCACTACCTTGCACAACTCGATGATCTCCTGCGTCTTGGCGAAGCTCCCTGGCGGATAGACCAGGCCTGTAGAGAGCCCGAACGCGCCCGCGCGCATCGCCTCGTCCACAAGATCCTTCATGATCTTGAGCTCGCCTGGTCTCGGGGCCCTCCTCTGAGCTCCCATGGCCGCAGTGCGGACGGCACCATGGCCCACGAGCGCCGCTATGTTGTGCCCCACGCCGTGCCTCTCGACCACCTTCAGGTACTCTGCGAATGTCCGCCACTCGCCCTCCTCGAAAGTCCCAGCCCACTCGCCCCAGTAGTTCTTCCATACATCGACGTAAGGTTCCCGCATCGGAGCTGCCGATGACCCGCAGTTGCCGACGAGGTGCGTCGTCACGCCCTGCCGGAGAGTGCTGTCGCAGCCCGGGAACACGAGAGCCGTGATGTCTGAGTGCGTGTGGATGTCGATGAAGCCCGGGCAGACGTAGACGCCCTTGGCATCGATCGAGCGTCTGCACTCCGACCTCGCGATCTTGCCGATCTTCGCAATCCTCTTTCCGACCACGCCCAGGTCACCATAGTACCAGGGGTTACCTGCCCCGTCGACTATGCGACCGCCAAGAATCCCGATGTCGAATTTCAAGGGGTCTCACCGGCCAGCGTATCAGCGTGGATGTATATGCCACTTCACTCGGCTCGATGTCCCTATTCGAACAGGTGCAGCAGGGTTCCGGACCAGATCTTCGGGAAGAAGTAGGTCGATTTGTGAGGCATCTTCTGCCCCGACTTCGCTATCGTCATGACCTGATCGACCATCGGCGCCTTGACGAAGAAGCACGCTTGATACTCACCAGTGTCCATGAGCTCCTTGGTAGGGCCGGTCCCCTTGACGTACTCGACATCGACCTTCGTGTCGAGCATCTCCGAGGTATAGCCGAGGACTTTCTTGAGCACCTTCTCCTGGACGATCCACACCGGGAGGTTCTCGATCGGGTTGGCGGCTGGCTTGCCTTCCCTCGGAGACGCTAGCAGGAAGGTTCGTGAACCGGGTATCCATACGCCGAACGACCTCCGAGTCGACCTCTCCACCGCCTCCTCTAGCTGCTCCGCATTCGGGAGGCTCTTGAGATCGAACTCCTCCTCGAGGACCTTGGGGAGCCGCTCGAGCAGCTTGGGGTCG
>JBGOXV010000023.1:0-13959 GCA_041479325.1 Thermoplasmata archaeon | reverse complement strand
GTGGTCATCAATGTCCCGCAAACCCGGAAGCATGTACAGGGAGATCAAAGGGCAGGCCTATTGCCGAAGGGAGTACATGGGCGGCGTGCCAGCCAGCAGGATCACCCAGTTCGAGCACGGAACCCCAGGGGAATACCCCGTGCGAATGACGCTCCATGTTGTCGAGCAATGCCAGATCCGGCACATAGCGCTCGAGGCGGCCCGTATCTCGGCTAACAGGTTCCTCGCGAAGAAGATCCCACAATCCGGCTACCATCTCAAAATCAGGGTGTACCCGCACAACGTCATCCGGGAGAACAAGATCGCGACAGGCGCAGGCGCGGACCGTATCTCCGATGGAATGAGGCACGCCTTCGGCAAGCCGGTGGGCACGGCGGCCAGAGTAAGCGCGGACCAGGAGATCATGACCCTCGAGACGACCCCGGCGAACTTCCTCACGGCAAAGCTGGCCCTGAAGCGTGCCGCGATAAAGCTTCCGTCTCCTTGCTATATCGAGGTCGAGCGCGGGAAAGCAGCAGCGTAAAGCGGCCGTGAACTCCGACCGCACAATGTATTTTAGCGTCGTTCACTTTACTGCTATGCTATTCGGACGAGCGAAACGTCCAGTAGCTAGAACTACGGGTTCATGCAGAGATGTTCGACATCGACCTCACAAGCGCCGTCATGGAGATCAAGAGGCTCAAGGCGAGAATCGTCGCCCTTCAGGTCCCCGAGGGTCTGAAGAAGCGTGCCTATCAGTTCGCGAACGAGCTCGAGAACAAGTCAGGCGCTGAGGTGCTTGTCGTCGCCGAGCCGTGCTTCGGGGCATGCGATGTCCCGAGCTCGTTGTTCGATATGGTCGATGCGATAGTCCAGATCGGCCATTCGCCTATCCCATCCATCAAGTTCCAGAAACCAATAATCTTCGTTCCTGCAAGATCCAAGATCCCGCTCGCGGACCAGCTCAAGAAATCAGTCGGGATGATCCAGGAGCCCGTCGGGGTGCTAGCCACTTCGCAGCACCTGACCGAGCTCGACGAGGTCATCGAGGGACTGGAGAGCATGGGTCTTAAGGTGAGAGTGGGCGAAGGAGACAGCAGGATATCGCACGTTGGGGAGGTCTTGGGATGCAACTACACCGCGGCCACATCGATCTCCAAGGAGGTCAACAGCTACCTCCTGATAGGCAGTGGTACCTTCCACGCGCTCGGAGTCCATCTCGCGACGGGGAAGAAGGTGGTGGTGCTGGATCCGAACCTGGAGGAACCTCGCGAAATAGACCAGATCAAGGACAAGATCCTGCGTCAAAGGCATGCCGTGATCGAGCGGGCAGAGAAGGCACGAGTTTTCGGGATTATCGTTGGGGAGAAAGTGGGACAGAGACGGCTCAGACGCGCAAGGGAGCTTCGGAAGCTGGTCCGGTGGAAGAAGAAGGACGCCGCCCTGATCCTCATGGACAAGTTCGATCCAGAGAAGTTGAAGTACTTGGGCTTCGACGCCTATGTCTCGACAGCATGCCCAAGGATCGCGATAGATGACGTGGCGCTTTTTGAGAAACCGCTTCTGACGCCGCAAGAGCTGGAGATCCTGCTCGGTGTCCGGAAGTGGGAGAACTACACCTTCGACCAGATGACTGAGGACGAGCTCTGAGGAGGCGGATTCACGATCGACCTGCAACGGCTCCTTTCATCGGGTTGCACCTCCTCCGCCAGAGTTGGCATAGGGCTTACCGAGGGTGCGTTCGAGAACACGAGGACGCGACTCGCTGGGCTGGGATGTCGTGTCCATCTGTCTCGCTTCGATGACGCACACGAGCTGGTGGCTTCGCTTCATGACGGCGAGATCGATGTCGCGGTCAGGGGGACGATGAGTTCCTCGGAGACTCTCCTTGAACTGAAGAGAGTGTTTCACTTGGCCGAGGCAATGCGCACCGCAGTCCTCGAGGACTCCTCAGGCAAACCATTTCTTTTGACTCCCGTCGGGATTGACGAGGGTGGGAGTTACGACTCCCGTTTGAGGCTGGTCCAGCACTCGATATCATACTTCTCATCGGCCGGGTGGGAACTCAAGATTGGGATCTTGTCCAAGGGTCGACTCGAAGATAAAAATAGAGGCATTGAAATAAAAGCTAGCATCGAAGACGGTGACAGGATGGCAGAGGTGCTGGCGGGTGAAGGCTACGATTGCAGGCACTTCGCGATACTGGTCGAGGACGCCGTCAAAGAGAGTGACCTCGTCGTTGCGCCCGACGGGGTCGCCGGGAACCTCATGTTCAGGACGCTTCATTTTGTGGGGGGCAGAAAGGCGTATGGCGCTCCTGTTGTGAACATCCCCAAAGTGTTCATCGACACGTCACGGGGAAAGTCCGATTTCTCGGACGCTATCAGACTGGCGGCCGGGATCTTTCTGGCCCAGGCTGGACGCCTGTGAGTTGCCCTGAAACTATTATAGTCGGGTTAAACTATCCCTTCGAAGATGCGACTTGTGATAAACGGCTGGACCTCGAAGATCACCTTCTCCGCAACGCACATAATACCCATGCACGCCAAGTGCGGCAGATTGCACGGACATGACTATGCGATCAACGCAGTGATAGAGGGGGACATGGGACCAGACGGCGTCATAATGGACTTCATCAGCGTCAAGGAATTCCTTCGAGGCATCGCGAGCGAGCTCGATCACCGCGTGCTGATCCCCCGGAAGGCCAAAGGTGTTCGGGTGAAGGACGATTACGTCTACTACAAGGTCGGGGACAAGGAGCTGAAACTCCCCGAATGCGATTGCATAATGCTCGACATCACCGTGGCCTCGGCAGAGACTCTCGCAATCTTCGTCTTGCAGAGGATGCTCGAGAAGGTCAAGTTCCCCGAGAATGTCGAGAAGATCGAGATAGGCGTGGACGAGGGTCGAGGCCAAGGTGCGTGGGCGAGCCAGGAACTCTAGGAAGATGGTGTTGGACAGATGCCAGAGGCGGTCATACTTCTCTCAGGCGGGCTGGATTCGTCCACAGTCCTCGCGCTCGCGATGGAGGCGGGCTTCGAGCCTGTCGCGCTCACGTTCGATTACGGTCAGAAGCACAGGCGCGAGATCGATAGCGCGAAGAAGATTGCGAGGCACTTCCGGGTGAAGGAGCACCTGATTGTCCCGTTGGATCTCGGGAGGTTCCTTGCCAGCTCGTTGACCCAGAGCTCCATGAAGGTGCCTTCAGGCAGAGATCGGCAGGAAATCGGCTCGGGGATTCCAAGCACCTACGTTCCCTCACGCAACATCATCTTCTTGAGCATCGCGTCTGCGATTGCCGAGAGCAGAGGTTCACGGGCGGTGTTCATTGCCGCTAATTCAGTCGATTTCAGTGGGTATCCAGACTGCACCCCCGAGTTCATCGAGAGCTTCCAGAAGACGCTTGACGTGGGGACTCGAGCAGGAAGGGATGGGAAGGGAATAAGGGTCGAGGCGCCAATCCTGCGCCGGTCGAAGTCGGAAATCGTGAAGGAGGCCGTGAGACTCAAAGTCCCGCTCGAGCTCACTTGGAGCTGTTACAAGGGCGGAAAGAGGGCTTGTGGAACTTGCGACTCTTGCCTTTTGAGACTGGAAGGCTTCAAGGCCGCTGGGATCGAAGATCCCTTGGAGTACGATGTGAGATGATGAAGATATACTCGATCTTCAAATCGTTGCAGGGTGAGGGTCTGACCATAGGTGCCCCCACGACCTTCATACGGACTTCCGGATGCCCTCTCAGATGCACTTACTGCGACACCCCGCAGGCGTTCGAAAAGGGGGAACAGATGACTGTCGAGGCCATCATGGCGAAGCTCAAGAAGTTCAAGTGCCGCCATGTTTGCCTCACGGGGGGCGAGCCGCTAGCACAGAAGGATGCCGTGACCCTAGTCGAGAAGATACTGGATGCTGGCTATCACCTGGTGCTGGAGACGAATGGGGCGATGCCGCTCGACGAGCTCCCGTGTGTTGAGAACCTCACGATCAGCATGGACATCAAGTGTCCATCATCCGGTGAATCGGAGAAGATGCGATTCGCGAACATCGATCTCCTTGGCCCCACGGACCAACTGAAGTTCATAATCGCCGATGACAGAGACTATGATTATGCCAGGGAAGTCATCGAGAAGTACAGTCCGAAATCGGAGATCATCTTCACTCCTGTCGGTGGCAAGGACCTGAAGTCGCTTTCGGAGAAGGTCCTGAAGGAGAATCTCAATGTCAGGGTGCTTCCACAGCTGCACAAGTTCATATGGGGAGACGAGGACAACCGGTGAGCCATAGGATTCTGGTTTATGGTCCATGGCGTATGATCGCCGATGTCGGATTTGCATGCGGGCGGGGATGAATCACAAGGCCACGAAATCAACCCAGGAAGGAGTGGGCATCCTGGGTCCGACTGCCTGCACAACTTGAAGGAAAGCGACGCCCGTCAGCGCTGTGCCATTGTCTACCTTCTTCTCAGCTTCGGATTCAAGACGTCGTCCAAGGCGTCCCCGATCAAGTAGAACGCCATGATCAGCAGCACGATGCTCGCGCCTGGGAAGAGTATCCACCACCACGCGGCGCTTGAGAACGCCCCCGCCGAATAGGCGTTCTCGAGCATGGTCCCCCAGCTGACTACCCTGAGATCGCCGAAGCCGAAGAAGTCCAGGAAGGACTCAGAGAATATGGAGTTCGCCACGAGTAGCACGGTGTTCGCGAATATCAACGGGAACACATTGGGCAAGATGTGCCTGGAAATGATTCTTCCATTGCCAGCTCCCACCGCCCTAGCTCTCTCGACGAAGGTCTTCTCCTTGATGGACAGCACCTGGGAGCGCACAATCCTCGAGGTGGAGGGCCAGCTGGTAATCCCAATCACGATTATCACGTTCAGGAAGCTCTTACCCATGACCATCGAGAACACAATCATCAGTGGAAACCACGGTATAACGAGGAAGAAGTCAGTGAATCTCATCAGGATTTCGTCTGAGACCTTGCCGTAGAATCCTGAGACAAGACCTATCGAGGTCCCGAGAACGATAGATATTATGGATGCGACGAAGCCCACTATCAGGCTGGCCCTGCTCCCCCAAACGGTCAGGCTGTAAACATCTCGACCGTTCGAATCTGTCCCGAGCAGGAACTTCTCTGACGGTGGATGATAGATTGGATTCACCCTCGCCCAAGTAATGGCGTTCGGGTCCTTGTGCGTGGCGAGGATTGGGGCGAAGACCGCCATGGCGGCAAACACTATCAGGACCGTCAGGCCGAACATCCCGCTGCGGTTCCTTCGGAAGCCGCGCCAGATGTGCCTCGCGTCCTTGACCAGCAGGCGGACCTTCTCCTTTCTGGTGTCAGAAGCCAGCGTACCGATGCCAATCTTCCAAGTCCGGTCCTTACTCACAGTTTCACCCTCGGGTCAAGCCTGAAGAGCATCAGGTCCGCGAAGAAGTTCGCGAGGACTACCGCCACGGCCTCAAGCATGAAAGCAGCTTGGAGGAGTGGGTAATCATATCCCAGCACAGCCTTGTAAGTCAAGAAGCCAAGTCCCTGGTACGAGAATATGACCTCGATCATTATCGATCCGCTCAATATCCAGCCGACGTTCATGGCAACCACTGTTACGACAGGCAGCATAGCATTCGGCATCGCGTGGTTGTTGAGTATCTGCCTCGATGTCAGTCCCTTTGCGACGGCCGTGACCATGTATTCCTCGGTCATGACGTCAATCAGCGAGCTTCTGGTAATGATGGAGAATGACGCCACGCTCTCGATCACCAGGGCGAACAGCGGCAGCAACGTGTGCAGTATTCGGTCCTCAAGCTTGCCGACCATGTTCAAGTAGTCATAATCAGGGCCTGTCGCACCTCTTACGGGCCAATTCGGAACATAGACTGCCATCAGCTGGAGAAGTACTAAAGCGAAAAGGAATGTTGGCATGCAGTAGATGATCAGGAAGAACCCGCTGCCGATCTTGTCGGCGCTCTTCCCCCGATGCCATGCGGTCATCCGACCGACGTATATCCCTGCAGCAATGGATATGATCGTCCCTGAGCCCACGAGAATCAGCGTGTTCGTGAGGGGAGGACCCAGGAGTGTCGACACCTCAGAACCTTTGCGGTAGCTCAGGCTCTTCCCCAGATGACCGGTCAAGGTCTGCTCAAGGAACTGCACATACTGCTCGGGAAGGGAGCGGTTGAGGCCATAGTACTCCCTCATCATCTTGCCAGTCTCCTCGCTCACGCCTCTCATCTTCGTTATGTCGCCCGGCATCACTCTGAAGAGAAGGAAATTGAAACTGAGGATCAGAAAGATGGTCACAAGCAAGTATACCACTCGCTTTGCGACATACCTTCTCAAGGCCTGGGGCATCTGGGTTCCTCCAATCTACTCGCAGGTGCTCACTGGTACCACTTGCCCAAGGTATCCACACGAGGGCGAGTCCTGCCGCTCATGGCAGACTCACATCCTCGTCCTTCTCCCTGACCCCACCACGTCGCCTCCTGAGCAACATCGCAGTCGCTGCTACGGCGATGACGACTACAACCCCGATGCCGACCATGGTCAGCAAGCCGCCAGTCAGACCGTGCTGTCCAGTCGGAGTGAGGTCGAACCAGAGATCATTGGCAGTATAGAAGTTGGAGAACGACCTGCCAGGGTGCGCAGACCAGTTACCCCAGCCTGAGAAGTGATCTGTCCTCCAGGCGTAGCAGCCGAAGGGGTACGCATAGACGATGTATGGGACGTCATAGTATGTGTGCATCTGGCAGTTGTCGCCGTAAACTTTCCGCGCCGTCTGGTTGACAGCGCTCTCTGAGGCTGTGTAGTTCTGATCATACTCGGCGTTTGAGTAGAAGTTGTCCGACCAGCCATCGAGTGCGTACGATGACTGGACGTAGAGCATGAAGTTGGGGTCGGGGTCGCCACTCCAGTATGTAATGGTGAGATCGTAGTTGGGCGTATAGATCATCGAGTTCCAGACCTGCGAGTTCACGATTACCACGTTGAGCTGTATCCCGATCACTTTGTATTCCTCCTGCAGGAATGTCGCGACATCCCTGTCCTCGGTCAGCTCAGCCTCGATTACGATGTCGAACTTTAGCTCCGCGTTGGGAGTGTACGAGCTACTGGAGTTAGAGACGCGTACCGTGTGGGCACTGTTCCATTGGTAGCCCGCTCTTTCAAGCGTCTGGTTCGCCAAATCCATGCTATAGGGTATCTTGAGCCCCAGGTCTTCTCCCCATTGATCCGGGGACTGTATCGTCTGGTTGGACGGGCTCCACCACCAGTTCTTGTACATCGGGGTCAAGAGGCCCGTTCCAGTCTCTGCATATCCCTTGTAAATGTGGTTCACTATGAACTGCTTGTCCGTGGCCAACGCCATGGCCTTTCTCACAGCTGGATCGAGCCTGAGGCTCGTTGTGGCCCCGCCTGAATTCTGCATGTTTATTCCTACTTCCACAGAAAAGCCAGTGCATTGGAGACCAGCATAGTGGCCGACAGGTTCCTTCGGGTTGTTTGCAAGCCAGTCAAGAATGTTCTGGTAGTTCGGCGCATCGAATCTGGCAAGGTCGATTGCCCCTCTCTCCATGTCCGCGACCATCGCAGCCGGCTCGAGGTACCATTCCAAGACTATCCTATCGAACGCGATTTTCTGCTTGTAGTCCGTGTATCCGTGATAGTTGGGGTTCCTTGTCAGTATCAGCTGGTCCCCTTTGAGGAACTGATCTTTTGTGGCGTTCGAGCACATGAATGGGCCGGTGCCTATCGGAAAGTAGTTCTGGTAGGAGAAGCCCGCAGCGGAGGCGCCTATGCTTTCCCAGATGTGTTTCGGAATGATCGGGACCATAACGGCGTCTCCAAAGGAACACGGAGCTGGCTGACCAGAGTAATCCGTGAAATGGATCCTCACAGTGTGATCATCCACTTTCTCGACACTCTTGATCAGCTTGATGTAGGGTTGGTAGGACCATAGGCTGTGAACGCTGGCAATTTGGAACTCGAATGTGAAGACCACATCATCAGCGGTGAAAGGCTCTCCGTCGTGCCAGGTGGCGTTTCGCGTCAGATTGTACTGCCAGACCGAGCCTACTGGCGGATCCTCCTTGACCACGTTCCAGCTTGTAGCGAGATTTGGCTTCGGATTCATGTTTCCATCGACAGCTATGAGGTAATCGTAGACAAGCCCCCAGAAGATGTACGAATTGTCATTGATGCCCACGAATGGATTCAGGTTGTCAATGGGCTCCATCATGCCGATCGTAAGCGTGGTCTGATTCTCGGTTGTCGCTGCCTTAGTGACGGAGACCGCAGTGATCTGAAGCGCACTCAGCGTCAGTGCGATGACAATGGCGATAATCAGGAGATGTTTGCGGATTTCACCATCAAGGCGAGGTACTGAGTTCTCTATGCATGCTCGATTCTTTGTTCGACATATTACGTTCTCCAGTCTCCCACATCCCCCCAAACCGAGCTCTCGCCGGAAGGCGTCCTTCCAAGACTTGAGGCTAATGGTCAACGTCGCGCATAATCCTTTTCTTCGCCCCAACCAATCCAAGCGGTGTATTGTTGAGCAATCTGGCGGACAGCTCACCAAATCGTGGATGTGGCGGTTCGGAACTAGTATATGAATGGTATGGTTGGCTCCTGTTGAAAGATATTTATCGTCTGTATCATCATCCCCGCTGAAGCCCGCCGGGCAGGAAGCACCCCGCGCGGTAGCAGGGGAAATATGTCAAAGGAAGTGGACGTTGCCATACTCGGATGTGGAGGAGTTGGACAGTGTATTGCCCAGGAACTCGCAAAGAGCAAGTTGGTTTCTCATCTGATACTCGCAGATGTGAACCTGAAAGGCCCCGAATTCGTGAAGAAGAGAGCCAAAGTTGACAAGATCGAGATTGCGAGGGCAGACGGGTCCAATCCTGACGAGGTCGCGAAGATAGCGAAAAAGGTGGACATACTAGTGAATGGCACCGTTCCAGCGTTGAGCCTGAAGATTATGGAAGGTTGTCTGAAAGGTGGTGCGAGCTATGTCGATATGGCTACTGGGGACACGGAGTTCGGCGACCCCATGTTTGAGGACCAGGAGGTGTTTGACAAGAAGTTCAAGGACGCGGGAATACTTGCGCTCTGCTCCATGGGAATTGACCCTGGCACGTCGAACATCTTCGCGAAACGGGCGGCGGATAGGATGGAGTCTGTCGACTACGTGAAGGTGCGCGATGCAGACAACAGCAAGCTGGAAGGGTATGAGTTCGCTACGTACTTTTCCCCCGTCGCCATGATAGAGGAGTGCATAAAGGACCCGCTGTACTACGAGAATGGGAAATGGAAGCGCGTTCCGGCGCTGAGCACGAGCGAGGTCTACTCATTTCCCGACCCGATCGGTCCAATGAAAGTCTTCATGACTGATCATGAGGAGAGCGAGCTGGTCCCCAAGTTCATCGGGAAGAAGATCAAGCGCTGCGATTTCATGATCACGCTTGACGAGACTTTTGTGGGCTACATCAGACTTCTCAAGAAACTCGGGCTGCTTTCATTTAAGCCAGTCAGAGTCAAAGACATCAACGTGGCGCCCATCGATGTGGTGATCTCCACGATGCCGAGACCAGACGACCTTGCCGGGAAGCTCAAGGGGCTCTGTTGCGTGCTCACCGAGGTTAGTGGGAAGATGGACAACGAGGATACTGTCATCCGAACCTGGACCTACATGTCTCATGAGCATGCATACGAGCTGTCCGGTATACACGCAACGTCATATCAGACAGCCATGCCAGTGGCAGTAGCCGTTGAGATGTACGCCCGTGGGGAAATCGACGTCACCGGAGTGAGGTCCCCTGAGGCGGTCGACCCGGTCAAGTTCTGCTCCTATCTCCCGGAGAAGCACATCCCGGTCTTCGAAGAGATAACAAAGCGAACCGAAGAGGACGCGATGCGCATTCCCAAATGAGCGGCATTCCAGATAGAAGGATGTCTGGCTATCCAAGGATTCGAAAAGGATTTGATGAACAGCCTACAGCTTGGACTTTCAGTGGCATCTCATGACCAACTAGCCCGAGGGTTACGCGGCGGGCATGTCCTATGGAAAGATATCTCGAGGCTTCCTTCTCATCCCCTGAACGAGGGCCGCTTGGAGAGATGTCTGGGTAGAGGCAGACGCGCCAAGGGATAACCCTTCGAGAGTCTGTCTGATTCCGCCTTCAGCTCGCCCAGAGTCATGTTCTTCACATCGCCAGACCTCAGGCGAACGGGAAGGAGGTTCGATGACCTTTCCTTGTCACCGTAGACCACGATCATGTTGATCCATTCCATCTCCGCGTTTCTGATCTTCTTCCCGACCTTGTCGTCCATGTCGTCGACATCTACCCTCGCGGGGGCGAGGGCCTCGGCAATCTTGTCGCATTCCGCTACGAATTCGCTCGCAACGGGAATCAGTCGTATCTGGGTCGGGGCGATCCAGAACGGTAGTGCGGGCTTGTCGTGCTTGAGCGCCTCTTCGAGAAGGACGTATATCCATCTCTCAATCGAGCCAATTGATGAGTGACAAATGATGCAGCCTTTCTTCGCACCGCTCGAGTCGGTGTAGACGATGCCGTAGCGCTCCGCATCCATGACGTCGAGCTGGACCGTGCTCAGCTGGACCGCCCCACCGACCGAGTCGATCCCCTGGAACTCGTGTTTCACCGCCCAGTAGTGCTTCATCTCGGATATGACCTCGATGAATGCGGCCTTCTTCGAGTATCTTAGGAGCTCGATCAGGTTGTCCTTGTACTTGTCGTAGAACTCCTTCACAATTCTGAACGCGACGGCATATTCCACTCCCGTGGCATCGGCTAGATCGGCGTAGTTCTTGTAGAGGAGCATGTACTCCTTCCAGCCCTCCTCGATGTCCTTCGTGAAGCAGTGCACATCAGGCATGTGGAAAGCCCTCAGCCTCTTCAGGCCAGTGAGCTCCCCACGCTGTTCGAGCCTGAAACTCTTCGAGAACTCATAGACTCTCAGGGGCAGGTTTCGGTAGCTCAGAGTCGCGCCCTTCATCATCCTGAACAAGCCGAAATCACCGGCGAACCGAAGGACGAACTCCCTGTTCTCCTCCGTCTTGAGCGTGTAGTGCCTCTCGTGGAAAGACATCCCCTGACTTCGGATGTCCGGGAACGACCAGTCGTAGAGGATCGGGGTGTCTATCTGGATGGCCCCAATCCTGTCTAGTGCAATTTCCTGTGCCCACTGCTCCAGGAGGCTGAAGATCAAGTGTCCTTTGGGGAACATGCGGAAGTGACCTCTGTCGCTCGCCTCCTCGTAGTCCACGAGCTCGAGTCTCTGCATCGCCTTGATCGACGGCGGCTCTGTGCCCTTCGTCCTTCCGACCTCTTCTGATAGGATGAACTTCTTGAGCGACGAGTGCTCGTCCAGGACTGCGGTGGAATCGATGTTCTCGAGGTCGATTGGATACTCCTTTCCATCTGGCGTGAGGATGTAGTGTTCGGACCGGATCTTCTCCACCACTTCCTCTCGCGTGATCTTCTTCTCAGCGGTGAACTCCCTTGATAGCTCAGAAAGAGGATGGCCTTTGCAGCTAATTTCGAATGCTTTGTACCACCCGAATGCGGCCCTGTGTACCTCGATCCCCTTCGCGGCCAGCGCGGCCTCCGTTGCCTTGAGCACCTCAATGGCAAGCTTCTTCGGGGCAAGGTTTGGACTCAGGTGAGCATAGGGGTACAAAACGATCCTTTGGGCCTTCACCTGGGCGAAGACTTCTGCGATGTCAGTCGCGGCGGCGTCTGAGATGGCCGCGACGTTGTCATCCGAGGATTCTATGGTGGAGAAGACGACTAGGGCTTCCTTGAACGAATGCTTCTTCGCATGACCTGCAGTGAGCTCCTCAGCTAACTTGGTTGGTTCCTTGATCTCATAGCCGAAATGGTCTGCATGAATGAGGAGTACCCGCATGTGGACCCAGCGTCGAAATAGATGGAAGAGTATTAAAAGGATGCACTGGGAAGGTTAGCCAGATGGATTGCCGGGGCCAGCGAAACGTACTTCATTATCGACAGGGCTTACGGGTGAACAGGGCTGAAACGTAGACAGCTTCCAGGGGGACATTTCTTGGGCTCTCGCGAGAGAAAAGTGGCGGTCGGGAATAAGAAAACAGCGGAGCCCCCTTCCGCCAATGCAGAGCCGGTCTTGCGCGGACCTTCTTCTTCGGTCACTGAGCCATTCGAAGCGAAATCTCCTCGGGCGGTGTGCGTTGCGCTGCCCCACATGGGCAAGCCTACCCGCATAGTGGGCAATTCCCCCACGGAATTCATCTCGACGCTCCAAGGTTCGACCCTCGCATGGATCAACTTCACTGTCTCGGATGTGGCGAATGATGGACCGGAGATTGCATCCAGGTTGGGGTTCAGCGCGTCACTTGTCCCGGAAGTGCTCAAGGGCTATCATGCAAGTTTCATAGATAATGAGACTGAGCTTGGGATAATGGTCCCAGCGGTCAGGATATCCAAGCTCGATCTCAAGTCGTATCCGTTGGTCATTCTTGTGAGAAAAGACCTCATCGTTACGATTCACAGCCAGGAGGTCGTAAGGCTCGTTCAGTTCGCCAGGTACGCAGATGTCTACCTTCGCAAGCTTCCGGAAGCGATGCCGCTCGATGACAAGCTCACCACCATGCTCGGTCGAATACTCGATGAGAACAACTCTCGGAATTTCGAGTACCTAAGGGAAATTGAGGAACAGGGTGATGAGATGAGCCAGCTTCTGCTCAACCCTCAGACACAGCGCATGGAGATAGGCAAACAGATCTACGACTTGAAGCACACGCTCATAACCTATTTGAACACCCTCTGGAGAACGCTGGACGTCCTCCACAACCTCAGATACGGCGACGCCGCGTTAATCTCGGATAACCCGAAAGTCCTGGCACAGATGCAGCTACTCGTGGAGGACGTGAACAGACAGATATCGCTGAGCGAGCACATGTCGGAGGTTTTGGCGTCAGGGCTGGAAGTCCTCCAGGCCCTCTACAATAATCAGCTCCAGATCCTCAACAACAGGATGGCCCTAACGATGACCTGGCTCACCATCCTTGGCACTGCGGTGCTTGTGCCCAACACGCTTGCCACGATCTTCGGTTTCGTGTTCAACCTCAATGACGTTAAATATGTGTACTGGACCCTGTCCGTGTTGTTGATCGCGACCATTACATCGACAATGCTCGCTTACTGGTGGGTCAACCGCAAGGTCCAGCTACCTCACAAGCCCGATTAAATGACGCGGACCATCAGGGATTCTTCCTCTTCGTCAGAATCTCTTCGAGCAAATTCCTCGCCTCCCTCACCTTGGCGAGTTCCTCGTGTGTCAAGTCCAGTCTAAGGACATGGCCCCAGACCTTCGAGAGGGAGTGATACGATTCCCTGATCAGCTCGAGATCCTCGCTGGTGTCCGGGGTTGCAGCCTGGTCGGCTTTTTCCTCTTGCACTGGCCTGTAGAATACGTTTCGCCCCGCCTTCGTCCTTGTCACAACACCCTTCTTCTCCAGTTTCTGGAGTGCCTGGGTGGCTCCAGATTGAGTGATGTGGAGCTCGGCCGCCAGAATCGTCGGCGAATGGATACCCCTGCTCATGACTTCGATGATCTCCTTCTCCCTTGGTGTAAGCACTTTCATCACTTCCATAAGTTACACATTAGTTGATGCTAATGTTTGCTAATATCTACTTATGCTTCGTCTTCTTTGTCGGTTATGCATTGTATCATTATAGCCTTTCCTGTCGAATACTGGCAATTCATTAATGAATGATTCTCGGTTCGACCGAGGGTTCCTAATGTTTGAGATGAGAAGCTACGAGCTCATGTCGGCACAAGTCTCAGTCGAGTAGCACCAAACCTGTCCATCGAACATTCTTCTTGGATGATAAGGACACTGGCATCCCCGCTTTCCTGCATGTCCTTATGACATCGATTCCCATGGCTTCCATCGATGGCCTCGCCTCGAAGGGGTGC